>CBFHQV010000068.1:0-12311 GCA_965658055.1 Luminiphilus sp.
TTTTCTGGTCGTCAACGGCGCCTGTAAAGCGCAAGACCTTCGCTTAATACAGACCGGGTGCGCTACCGCATCGGTTGATATGCTGGCAGACCGTGCGCTGCTTGCTCTTCAGGGCCCCATGGCGCGTCGGATCATGACGGAGCTTGCCCCCGATGCTGCCTCCCTGACGTTTATGTCCGGGCGTGAGGTGTCCGTTAACGGCACGCCGTGTTACATCACCTGCTCGGGATACACCGGGGAGGACGGCTTTGAACTATCTGTCCCGGCGGATTGCGCCGAAGCCATTGCCTGTGAGCTGTTGGATCATCCGGCGGTAAAGCCGATTGGCTTGGGGGCGAGGGACTCGCTGCGCTTGGAAGCCGGTCTCTGTCTCTATGGTCATGAGTTGAGCGAGGCTATCACGCCGATTGAAGCGGGCTTACGCTGGGCGATTGCGCCGGCGCGGCGACTTGAAGGCGATCGGGCGTCGGGCTTCCCGGGTGCCGACACGATTCTTGAGCAACTAGCCAACGGGGCTCCGCGGACTCGAGTTGGCCTAAAAGTGTCGGGAAAGCGCCCGGTTCGCGAAGGTCAGGCTATTCATACGGCCGCAGGCGATAAGCTAGGCAGCGTAACCTCGGGCGGTTTTGGCCCATCGGTAGACGGGCCCATCGCTATGGGCCTTATCGACAGCTCCGGCGCCATGCGGGGTGACACCGTTCATATTGATGTTCGGGGAAAGTATGTCGAGGCCGAAATTGTCAACATGCCCTTTGTCAGTCAGCGCTATTTCCGCGGCTGATGCGCGGGGGGTCAATCCCTGTCTTCAGCACAGCCCTCGGGATTAAGTCGGTCAGCCAACACCGGTTGTCGCCAAGCGTGCCACGAACGATCCACCAAGCCCGCAAGTTTTCTTATTGGCCGACAGGCGCGCGCCAACTGACCATAAACACCCAGAAGCACTAGCGCACTCGCTATTCCCAGCCCAACCAGCCAGGGAAGCACACGGGCAATCTGTTGCTGCCAGGTGATTGCTTTGGGAGGGAGCTGTCCCTGAACAGTGATGGGTATCGGTGCGGTGCTGAGACGCTCGAGACGACGTGTCGCGGTATTCCACCAGTTGATGCTGACTTCAGGAATCACCAGGTCCCCCGGGGTAGACGCGATCCAGGTGGTGAGTTCTTTGCGTTCGGCAATCAGGCTGCCCCGGTTGCTCGAGTTTCGCAGCACCGGCGGCAGCGGGTAGGTTTGAAGCCCCTCGACTCGCGGGTCATCCAGCGAGGGTAAAAACATCGCCATGACATCCTCGGCTCTGACGGTCACCCGACGGGTAATCGCTGATCCCAAAAAGACCTCGCGGGCTCCCTCGACGTTCTGAGTGATCGTCACCTCGGGACTCGCTATCCAATGATCAAGCCCTTCCAGTTCGGGGGGCTGTTCGATGGTGAGTGTCAGTGATTCGGTTTTCAGTGTAGTCTGATATTCCCGGGCGGCAGAGGCCGAAACCGAGACCGTCACGTCGATCGGTGGAATCCGCAGCGTGCCATCGCGTGTCGCGAAGGCGTCGATAGACCAGCGCTGCACCGACCAGCTCTCGCCCTCGCGGCGCTCGGTAGCATTCGCAGCAAAGTCCTGGTTTTGCACCAGAACAAGATCGGGAACCTCTGGAAGACTGATACGAGTCCCTGCGGTGAACCAGCGCGGCGTTGCAACGGTGATTTCGATCTCCACGCGCTCGCCGGGAACCGCCCCGACGGCGGGGTTGAGCAAGGCGCGGACCTCGACCAATCCGTCTTTTTCCTGTGCCATGCTGTCAGACAAGCCGGGGCCCAGCACTAGGACAAGCCAGAACTGGGCGATCAGCAGGTCTTTGAGCGCGCGGGCTTTCATGGCTCGCTGACTCCGCGCTCTTGTAGCTGGGCGCTGAACTTGTTCCGCAAAAAATTGGATGGATCCGGCTGCACGTTTTGCAGCCACAGGTTGGCAAGCTCTGGACTCGCGAGAATCTCCTCGGCGCTATATTGCACAAGCGTCTGCTGTTCAAAGCTAAGCTCATTCGCACCATCGGCGATTTGTGCGCCAGCGTCAGGATCGATGTCCTCGCCGCTGACCCCTGCTTCATTGGATTGGGATTCGCTGAGTCGATTCGATTCTTCGATGATTTGGCGCATCAAGTTGCGGTTGGTCAGCGCGCTGCTGAGCTCGGGCTCCGCGGTTAGCAGCTCGTCATAGCGTGCCAGCGCGCCGACATAGTCGCGTTGATGGGCTCGAGCATTTGCCTCGTTGAAGAGGGCGGTGGCGGAGTCCTGCCGGGTAAACAACAGCGCGGCGCGTTCAAAATCCTCGGCATAATAATAGGCTACTCCCTGCCAGCCGGGGTCATGAAAGGTTTGTGCCGCTTTTTCATAGTGGCCTAATTTCAGCAGCAGCGCGCCATATTGATCGGGGGTTAGCCAAAGTCCTACAAACCCATCGACAGCAGTGTGAAACCAGTCGGTGGAGTCCTCGGGAATGTCTGGATCCATTGTGTCGACTGGCCGTGGCTGCCGGTCTTGGCGGATCTGTGCCCATCCCTCGGAGGGCATCGCCAGCGCCAGTGGCAACAGGAGTGCCATCCATAGCCGGGTCCAGCCCTGACGAAACCACAGTAGCCCCAACCCCATGGCGGGCAGGAGCAAGCCATAACCGGCATCCACCCAAGGTAGCGCATCGTCTTCCAGAATTCGGTAGCTGTCGCGCAAGCTCTTCGCAATACCCTCAACATCCTCGGGTCCGACCGTTATGTCGACATAATCCCCGACACAGGCATCGGCAAGCGCCAGCAATCCCGCTCGATCCAGAGGTACGCCGTTCGATATCGGCTGGGCCGTTCCAACGCCGAGCACGGTGAGCGCATGGGGTTGTCGGCGGCACCAGCTTGATACCAGTTCGAGACTGTCTGCCCCCAGGCCGTCGCCTACCAGCAGAATATTGGCGCGGTTAGGGTTGCCGGTAAGAACACGGTCAATGCCGGAGAGAGCATATTCGGGATATTTTCCACGCCGTGGCGCGATACCCACGCGAAGCACACTCAGGAAGTTTTTCAGGATCTCACGATCAGTCGTTAACGGGATCACCGTATGCGCGCTGCCCGCGAACACGATGATGGCAACCGGCCTGTCCGGCGTGAGATCGATCAGGTCGGTCATCTTCTGGACGGCGCGTTCGAGGCGGGTGGGCGCGATATCTGTGCTGTCCATGGACTCGGATACATCGATAACCATCACCAGCGGTGTCGTGTTTTCGGCCAGCGGTGAGGGCTGTTGGCGCCAGGTCGGGCCTGCCAAAATTAAAGTCACGAGCAAAAATAAGAGAGCCAATGCCGTTGTTGGGGTAAACCAGCGACCCTTGGTACCTTGCACCCGAAGCGCGGCGAGAAGAGCGGGATCGATAATTTTTTCGAAGTTGTCGCCACTGTGTTGTTGCCTGCGCAGCATCCATTCCGTCAATAACAGACCCGGGAGCAGTCCTAACCACTCCGGACGCAGGAAATGAAAGTGACTGAAGAAATCGGTCATAGGTCCGCCCGTCGGGTCGCGGGTTGGTAGCGAGTGAGACCAAAAAACAGTCGCATGACAAGATAGAGCAAAACGACGGCGGCGAGCGGTAACCAATGCAGGTCCACCTGTGGCCTGAAACTTACGCTTTCAAAAACGCTGGGCTCCAAGGCGTCGAGAAGCTTAAAAATAGTATCCAACTGATCGCGATCCAGCGCTTCAAAAGCTTGCCCACCGGTGACTTCTGCCATGCGCAACAACGTCTTTTTATCGATGGCCTCTTCGCCCACTGCGCTGGGGTCGCCTATGGCAATTGGGTAGATTTTGATCCGCTCGCTGGCGGCGACGCGGGCGGCATCAACGGGCGGAACCATGCTGCCGGTGTCATTGCCATCGGTAAGCACAAGTAAGACGCGGTTGTCGGTGTCGGCATCGCGAAATAATTTAATGGCAAGCCCAACGGCGTCACCGAGCGAAGTGCTCGATCCGGCCATGCGGATCCGTGTTTCTTCAAGCAGGGTGTACCAGGTCCGGTGGTCTTCGGTGAAAGGCGACTGCAAAAAAGCCTGGTTACCAAACACTATCAATCCAAGCCGATCTCCCGGCCGCTCGTTGGCAAGTCGTGCGAGGACCGACTTGACCGCGGTTAACCGATCGACTTGTTCGCCCGCTTGGTTGGTAAAATCTTTCGTCTCCATTGATCCCGATAGATCAACCGCAACCATCAAATCACGGCCGGCCTTTTGCTGCTCGATGGGATCACCGACCCACTGCGGTTTCGCCGCCGCGAGCACCAGAGCCAGCCACATTAAAACAACAAGTAGTTGCTGAGACCGAAGCCGTCGAGGGGTCATTGCTCCTCGCTCTCGCCGCGCTTCACTGGCCTCAAGCAGTCGCTCAAAGAACGGCACGCGCACGGCGTTTTGTGCCTCGCGATAAGGAGGAAGCTGACGCATCAGTAGCGGCAAGGGCAGCATCAACAGTGCCCAGGGCATGGCCCACTGAAGATTCAGGATCCACGCCTCTAGCGTATCAAGTGGGGGCATGATCATCCCGATGCTGCCTGATCCAGCTCTCGGCCTCGGCGAAAAGCGTGTTCAAACTTCTGAGGTCAGTGTCATCAGCCAGTCTTGTCGGGTCCGCAGAGTTCTTATCCAGATAGACGGGGGCATAGAGCGACTCACCCAGTAGTGTCAGCGTGTCGTCGCTGAAGAGTGGCGTTGGGGTTCGTCCTTGCAGCCAGCGACACCACCTAATGCCCGTGAGTGACGCGACTTCTTTTCGCGAGCTTGCGGCTATGGCGGTCAGCTTTAACAGTGCGTTAATGGCCTCCAGACTTGGACGCGACTTGATTGCGGTCAGCCGTGTCAGCGCCTCCCGGCGGTAACGATTTCTGAACCAGCGCCGGCCAAGGCGCCATCCATGCCACCCCAGCCAGCCGCTGACAGCGAGTGCGACAACCGCCCAACCTGCGGTTTGTGGTAACCAGTCGATCGAACCGATCGTCTCAATTTCGGCTAGATCACCCCGAATCAGCGGATTACCAAATCGCAGTGGTAGTTCGGGTAACGGTGTAAGTACCCGGCCGAGCATTATCGGCGGCGCTCGTTGCCCGCGGGGCGTTGACCGCCTAGCTGGCGCTGTAACTGCACGGCGACATCCTCCGCGGTGGTAATGCCCACTAGCGGGACGCCGTGGCGCTTGAGATCTTCCGTCAGGCTGGCGATGCGCTGGCGCGAGGCCTGCAGGTAACGGTCTTTGGTGTCGCCTTTTTCAGTGTCGACCGCCAGTTGGTAGTAGCCATCGCTGACGACCAAATGATTCGCCGATTCGACGCTGTGCTCAAGCGGGTCGGTCACCAGTGCCGCGATGATATCGTTGTGATGACGGATATCCTTTAAACGATCGAGACAGCGATCGTTCCAGCCTTCGAAGTCAGAGACGATGATGATGAGTCCGTCGTGAGAGAGGTAACGTTGAAGCGTTTGAAGCGCGCTATCCAGTCCTGACTGTGCAGATGATGACCCTTGCCCGGCCCCCAATCCTTCATTCATCGCTACCAGTTGCTCGAGCCATCCCATCAGGGACTCGGGTGATCGGCTGGGGCGAACATAGCGCTGCTGGGTGTCATTAAATAGCAGCGCACCCACGCGATCGCCCACGCCAACAACCCGCCATGCAGTCAGCGCGGCTGCTTCGGCGGCGGCCACCGATTTCATCTGTCGCTGACTGCCAAAAAACATCGATAGCCGCTGGTCGATAACAACCCAGACCGGGCGATCTTTTTCTTCGGTGTATACCCTGACGAAAGGTGAGCCCATGCGGCGCGTCACGCGCCAGTCCATGGTACGTATGTCGTCCCCGGGTCGGTAATGGCGCAGCTCATCGAAGTCCAGTCCGCGTCCCCTCAGGCGCGAGCGTTTACGTCCAGCGAGCACCGATCGCACAGGCTGACTGGGTAAATAGCTAAAGCCATGGGCGCGATAGCGAAGGCCTGCCAATCGCTTCAAGTTGGTGTAGACACCGGTATTCATAGCGATCTAGCCAGCGGCAACCAGAGCGAGTAGCTCCTCAACGACACGGTCGCTATCGATGCCCTCGGCTAGCGCGTCGTAGGACAATAGAAGCCGATGTCTCAGCACTGGGGGTGCCACCGCGCGAACGTCGTCAGGTAATACATGGTCTCTGCCCTGCAACCAGGCTTCTGCGCGAGCGGCCCGGTGTAGCGCGATGCTCGCCCTCGGGCTAGAGCCAATGGCAATCCAGCTCGCCAGTGTGGGAGACAGGGGAGCGGGGTGGCGTGTCGCCATCACCAGATCGACCAGGTATTTTTCGACCGGGGCGGAGACGGTCACCGCCTGAATTTCCTTTCTGGCCGCAAGAATCAGTTGAGGGTCGATCGGTGTTAGCTCGGCCGGATCATGACCTTCTTCCTGTTGCAACAGTTGCACGATGGCTCGCTCTGCTTGTGCAGTGGGGTAGTCGACCCGCACTTTGAACAGGAAGCGATCCATTTGCGCCTCCGGCAGCGGATAGGTGCCCTCCTGTTCAATAGGATTCTGGGTCGCCATAACTAAAAACAAGGGGGGCAGGGGATAGGTTGTGCCATTCACCGTGACTTGCCGCTCTTCCATGGCTTCGAGCAGGGCGGACTGTACTTTGGCCGGCGCCCGATTGATTTCATCGGCCAGAACCAGTTCATTGAAAATGGGTCCGGGCTGAAAAACCAGTTGTCCTTGGTTTGATTCGGTCTCGTGATAAGTCTCTGATCCCGTCACGTCGGCGGGTAGCAGGTCGGGGGTGAATTGAATGCGGCCTAGGTTTACTCCCAGGATTCGGGCGAGGGTTTTGATTGATCGGGTTTTAGCAGTCCCCGGCAGGCCCTCCAGCAACACATTGCCATTGCTCAAGAGGGCGAGAATCAGGCTGTGAACGACAGTCTCCTGCCCGATCACCATGCGGTTCATCTGCTCTGCCACCAAATGAATCTGTTGTTGAGTGTCCCCAGACATCACATAGTCCCGCTATTGCTATCGGGCTATGGTGTCATTGTTACCCGGTGAATACCACTGAGCTGAGCGGGCTCCGGGTAGGCGTGGCGATAGGAAGCGATAAGTGCTTAGTGGGCCCACTCGCGATCGGCGCGGAACTGCTGGGAGAGATATTCCATTTGATCGGCTAGCACCCGCTCTTTGGCAAGGAAATGCCATTCAAATTGATTGGGTCTGAAGGGGACGGCTAACAGCGGCATGCTGGCTTCTTCGGGCGTGTGATTATCTTTTACCCAGTTACAGCGTTTGCATGCCGCGACCACATTCTCCCATTTGTCGCTGCCACCCCGCGAGACCGGCAGAACATGGTCTCTGGTTAATTCGCTGCGTCGGAATTGATTGCCACAGTAAAGGCAGCGATGGTCGTCGCGCCGGAACAGGGTGCGATTGCAAAGCGGTGGGGTAAAGCCGTCAATGACCCGGCCCTCGACGGCGATAATCGGTTGCAGCGTGATGGTGGAGCGGAGTCCAGAGCAGCGCTGCACTCCGCCAAACACGGGGGGGAGCGAATCCCCGATGCCGTAAACAACATCGCCGCGGGCGTAGGCAGAGATGGCCTCCTGCAGGGTTAACCAACCCCGAGGCTGCCCTGCCAGATCCAGTCTGAGGATCGCTTGCATGGGACTCGCTCTCTGGTTTCCATGAAACTACTGAATTTTTGGCCGACTTACAATGAAAGTTTTGTTTCAGTGGAAAAAAGGGTAGAGAAATGATCGCGCCAACCTGGGGTATGCTCTCGGGCAAAATCCCGGGGGGATCAAAATGAAACTCTCAATCGGCCCTGGTGCGATGGTGGCCGCAGCCTTTATCGGACCGGGCACAGTCACCACCGCAACGGCAACGGGGGCAGCGACCGGGCTGACGCTTGCCTGGGCCATTGTCCTGTCTATTCTGGCGACCTTAGTGCTACAAGAACTAGCAGTGAGAACCGCCCTGGCAACCAACCGGGATTTAGCGCAACTCATCCGTCGCATGGGCGCCGGCCAATGGTGGGGCTTGCCGACGGTCGGGCTGGTAATTATCGCCATTGGTGTCGGTAATGCGGCCTATCAGTCGGGCAATTTATCGGGAGCGGCGATCGGCCTGAGCAGCGTCCTGCCGATAGGGTTTGATGGCGTGGTCTTGCTCACCAGCACCCTCGCAGGTGTTCTCATCGTGCTCGATCGATACCGACTTCTTGAGGGGATGTTGGTCTTTCTGGTCGGCATGATGGCGGTGTTGTTTATAGGACTCGCGTTGTTCTGTTTGCCGGCGCTGCTCGCATTGCAGCCCGACCGCGTGTTGCCCTCGCTGGGTGTGCAGGATGCGACCTTGGTTTTGGCATTAATCGGGACAACCGTTGTGCCCTATAACCTGTTTCTTCACGCGACTGCGGCGCGCCGGCGCTGGTCGGGTGTTCCGGTGGGTCAAGCCATCCTCGAGGCCAAGGCTGAGGCGACGCTCGCTATTCTTGTCGGGGGCGTAATCACCTTTGCCGTGATGGCGGTCGCAGCCGCCGTACTTAGCGGTGCTGAGCAGGAAGGGGTGCTTAACGCGTTGATGCAGGCCGTAAATCAACGCGCTGAAGGCTGGGGAACATGGGTGGTCGGTGGCGGCCTTTTCGCGGCCGGACTTACCTCGGCTATTGCCGCACCCGTCGCCGCCGGGTGGGCGGTCTGCGGAGCGTTGGGGCTCTCTACAGCACCTAACAGCCGCGCCTTCAAGGTCGTCGCGCTTACTGTGCTGGCGATTGGATGGGTGTTCGCGGTAGTAACCGAACGTCCGGTGGGACTGATTGTCACCGCCCAGGCTACCAACGCCGTGTTGCTGCCGCTTGTTGCACTGATTCTGCTGGGTCTTGCCAACAGCAACATCGTGCCGAGCAGCTACAGAAACTCTCGCAGCCGCAACGCGGCCAGCGGTGTGGTTGTAGTGGTGATACTCCTTCTCGCCGGCACGAAGTTATGGACGCTACTCGCCTGAGTGCTACGCTGGATCATTGGAGGCATCTCGTGCACTATGGCGCCTCGTTACTCATGCAAAATTCTTATACGACGTAAAACAAAAAAAGCCTATACGCGCTACTCTTGTCCGCCATGCCCAGACCCACGATGCCATTGTCTGCGCTGGTATTGTTGATCAAGCTGCCGGCAAGGACCCGCAGGCTCTTCAGGAGGTCTCCCATGAAAACGCTTATCGCTATCACGTTGTTGTTCTTCGCCCCGTCGCTGATGGCCGCGGATAAGCCCAACGTACTGGTGATCTGGGGCGACGATATCGGTTTTTGGAACCTGTCGACTAACAACATGGGCATGATGGGCTACCGCACGCCCAATATTGATCGTATTGCCAATGAGGGCGCCAAGTTCACTGATTACTACGGTCAGCAAAGTTGCACGGCGGGTCGTTCGGCGTTTATCACCGGCCAATCGCCGATCCGCACCGGCCTCACCAAAGTGGGTATTCCCGGCGCCGATCTCGGCATTCGATCTGAAGATGTGACCTTGGCGTCGTTGCTAAAAGAGCAGGGTTATGTCACCGGCCAATACGGCAAGAACCACCTTGGCGACCGCGATGAATTTCTCCCCACCCAGCACGGTTTCGACGAGTTCTTTGGCAACTTGTATCACCTAAACGCCGAGGAAGAGCCCGAGCACCCCGACTACCCAACCGACTCAGCTTTTCGTGAGCGCTTTGGTCCCCGCGGTGTGATTCGCTCGTATGCCGACGGACGTATTGAAGACACCGGCGCCCTTACCAAAAAACGCATGGAAACCGTCGATCGCGAATTTCTAGCAGGTGCGCAGGATTTTATTGCCAAGGCGGTGGCAGAGGACAAGCCGTTCTTTGTCTGGTTTAACTCCACCCGGATGCATTACTACACCCACACCGCCGATGACGAACTGGGACTCTCCGGTCAGGGTTTCTATAACGACGCGATGGTTGGTCACGATATGTTGGTTGGCGAGCTGCTGGATCAGCTCGACGAGCTTGGCGTTGCGGATAACACGATTGTGTTCTACTCCACCGACAATGGGCCGCATTACAATATGTGGCCCGACGCAGGCATAACTCCGTTTCGCAGTGAGAAGAACACCAACTGGGAAGGGGGTTTTAGGGTGCCTGCGATGGTGCGCTGGCCAGGGCAGATCCCCGAAGGACAGGTACTCAACGGCATTTTGTCCCATGAAGACTGGGTGCCAACGATCATGGCAGCGGCGGGTCGCCCGGAGATAGCAGGTGAGCTTAAAGAAGGCGTTCGCATAAACGGGCGTGACTACAAAAATCATCTCGATGGCTTTAACGCACTCCCTTACTTGATGGGCGAGACGACAGAGTCGCCGCGGACCAGCTTTTTTTACTGGAGCGACGACGGGCTTTTGACCGGCATTCGGATTGGCGACTGGAAGGTGGTATTTGCCGAGCAGCGCGCACAGGGTTTTGATGTCTGGCGCGAACAGTTCGACACCCTGCGTATTCCCAAGGTCTTTCATCTGCGCCGTGATCCTTTCGAGCGAGCCGACGAAAATGCCAACGTCTATGACGATTGGTGGAACCGCGTCGCGCTGGCGCGTATTGGTCTGGCGCGGGTTGAGTTGGAAAAATTCCTGTACAGCCTGCGTCAGTACCCCCCGAGACAGCGACCCGCTACCTTCACCATCGATCAGATGATGGAGCCTTTTTTCCAAAACTGATGGCGACCCCGTCGACACCGCTGCTGCCTAAGGCCGGTGACATCGCGCTGGCAGCAGAGCGATTGGCCGGTCATGCGATCGCCACCCCTGTTCTGGCGAATCGCGTCCTCGATGAAAGGAGTCAGCGCCGGGTTTGGTGCAAGGCTGAAAACCTGCAGCACACCGGGAGCTTTAAATTCCGGGGCGCTTACCATCGGTTGTCATGTTTGACCCCCGAGGAGCGGTCCCGTGGTGTGATTGCCTGGTCGTCGGGAAATCATGCGCAGGGTGTTGCCCTCGCCGCAAGCGTGCTTGGCATACGGGCAAGCATTGTCATGCCGTCAGATGCCCCGGCAATTAAAACCGCTAATACCTTGGCGTTGGGTGCCCACGTAATTCCCTACGATCGGTTTAGCGAAGATCGCGAGGCGATTGCCTACGATCTCGCGCGGCGTGAGGGATATATCGTCGTGCCCTCCTATGATGATCTTCATATCATTGCGGGGCAGGGCACTGCCGGGTTGGAACTGATGCAGGCGGTGCCAGACCTTGATGCGCTGCTGGTGTGTTGTAGCGGTGGTGGTCTGGTTGCGGGCTGCGCATTGGCCGCGGAATACCTTAAGCGTGATCTGGCAATTTATACCGTTGAGCCCGAGGAATTCGATGATCATCGTCGTTCTTTCCTGAGCGGATCCCGCGAGTGCAATACCGGTGACGCCCGATCTTTTTGTGACGCCTTGCTTGCACCGACCCCCGGGGAGCTGACCTTTGCGATCAATCAGCCCCGTTTGGCTGGGGGACTGGTGGTGACCGATGATGAAGTGGCCGAAGCTATCCGGTTTGGTTTTGAGCATCTCAAGGTCGTCCTAGAGCCGGGCGGCGCAGTCGCCTTGGCGGCGGTGCTGTCGGGCAAGGTGCCAGAAGATAAAAGGCGAGTTGGTGTCATTCTATCCGGTGGGAATATCGACTCGGCGCTGTTTGCTGAACTTATCGCTACGGTATCTTCCTAGACTATGCTCTGAAGAGAACAGGAGCTTCAATGATGGAACCGGTATTGGACTGGGAGCAGCGTTACCAAGACGCAGCAACAGCCTGGGAGCGCGGGGCATTAAACCCCGCCTTTGATGTCTGGCGCGATCAGCTTGGTGTCGATTCGGGAACAGTGATTGTGCCCGGTTGCGGCCGAGCACCGGAGGTTGTCGAGTTTGCGGCACGCGGATGGAATGTTATCGGCGTAGATCTCGCCGAAACCCCCGTGATTTTCCAGCGCGAGGCCCTGGGGGCTGCCGGTTTGACCGGGTCGGTTGAACAGGCAAATTTATTCGACTGGAACCCTCCGGTGCCGGTGGATCTTGTGTACGAGCAAACCTGCCTGTGCGCACTGCATCCGGACCAGTGGTCGGCCTATGAGAGCGCGCTGCATCGATGGCTAAAGCCAGGCGGTCACCTCGCTGCGATGTTTATGCAGAAAGAGGGAGAGGGTGGCCCGCCCTTTCACTGCGGTATCGATGCGATGCGTAATCTCTTCCCCGAGGAAACATGGCAGTGGGGTGAGCAACTCTATCGGTCAGAGCACCAGATCGGGGTGTATG
>CBFHQV010000069.1:0-12308 GCA_965658055.1 Luminiphilus sp.
TTTTCGTTGCCAGCGTTCTGGCGGTGGTCCAACTCGTGCTGAACGGCTAGATCGCAAGGGCCCTCACTGTGCCTCGCCCTTACGCCGGCATCCCGGACAGATAAACGTAAGCCCAAATAACAGCGACCGAAATGACGATGACCGCGGCCAAGCCGTCCGCAGCACCATCCGACATATTACTTTTAGCCATAAAAAAACTCCCAATTGATATAGAAAGGCTATATAAATTCCGCGCGTATTGTGAAATAAAGCGGGCTCCAAAGTAAACCCCCAGGACCGCCCGTGTACCAATATCAAGCGCAGGATCGGCAGCTCGTGCTCGATCGTGTTACCCAGTTCAAAGATCAAACCGACCGATACCTATCGGGCCAGCTGACGGAGGAAGCGTTCCGCCCGCTGCGCCTCCAAAATGGTCTCTATCTCCAGCGACAGGCGCCAATGTTACGGGTCGCTGTTCCCTATGGATTGCTCAACAGCACGCAGCTACGGCAACTCGCTTCGATCAGTCGGCGCTACGACCGAGGGTATGCCCACGTCAGCACGCGCCAAAATTTCCAACTCAACTGGCCAACACTCGAGTCTGTGCCGGCCATCCTGGCGGAGCTCGCGGAAGTCGACATGCACTGCATTCAGACTAGCGGCAACTGCATTCGCAATACCACAACCGATGCGCTGGCCGGTGTGGCTGCGGACGAACTGATTGATCCCAGACCGGTTTGTGAATTGATCCGCCAGTGGTCGACTCTCCATCCTGAATTTGCCTACCTCCCCCGAAAATTTAAAATTGCAGTAAGTGGAAGCCGCCAGGACCGCGCTGCGATATATGCGCACGACGTCGGCATTGCTCTTTGCGAGCGCGACGGCGCACTGGGCTTTCGCGTGCTGGTCGGCGGTGGCCTGGGACGTACCCCGGTCATCGGAAGCGAACTCGAACCCTGGCTGCCAATACGGCACCTAATCTCCTATCTCGAGGCCATTCTCCGGGTCTATAACGCGCTGGGCCGTCGGGATAGCAAATATAAAGCGCGCATCAAAATTCTGCTGCGAGCAATGGGGATGGACGCTTTTCGGGCAGCAGTTATGCGGGAATGGTCTTCGCTGAGGGATGGAGAGCACACGATAACGGATGAGGAACTCGCGCGCCTCGGCGTTCATTTTTCACCCCCGCCGTACAAAAAAAACCTGACCCGTGACGACTTGCCAGGAGACCCGCTCTTTCAAAGATGGCTCGAACTGAATACCCATGCGCACAAGCAGCAGGGGTACAAAGCGGTAACGGTTGTACTCAAGGGTCATGGCTACGCACCCGGTGATATCACCGCCGATCAGATGGAGTGGCTTGCCGGTCTCGCCGACGATTTCAGTTTTGGCCAGCTGCGCACCACTCACGAGCAGAACATCGTGCTGGCAGATGTCGAGGAACAGCACCTTCATTCGCTTTGGAAAGCCCTGCAGGCTCGAGGCCTCGCTAAATCCTATGCAGGCATGCTCACCGATCTGATTAGCTGCCCCGGCGGCGATTTTTGCTCGCTGGCCAATGCGCGCTCCCTGCCAGTCGCCGCCGCAATCCATCAGCGCTTTGAGGATGCCGACTACCTGTATGATTTAGGACCGATCGATTTGAATATATCGGGCTGTATGAATGCCTGCGGCCACCACCATATTGGTCACATCGGTATTCTGGGCGTCGACAAAAAAGGCGAGGAGTTTTTTCAGGTTTCTGTCGGCGGTCGTCAAGGTAATAGCGCAAAGATAGGGACGATTCTAGGTCCCTCATTCAGTGCCTCCGACATACCCGAGGTCATCCAGAAGCTCTTAGACACCTACCTAAAACACCGCCAACCCGAAGAGCTATTTATTGAGACCTGTGACCGGATTGGCGTAGCCCCGTTCAAGGAAGCCGTTTATGTCTCTTAAACTTCAATACGAGCAACAACCTGTCGGGCATGACCCCGACCAGTACCAACCTGCGGCCAATGATTCCCCGCCGACGACAACCCCGACACTCGAAGAGTGGCTCGCTGATCCAACCGGATCTCACGTTACCCTCACCACAGGAGACGATCCCGAGGTTCTCGCTGGCAGTCTGCTCTCGATCAGCCACATCGCTGTTGAATTTCTCGACATTACCGATGGCCGCGGCTTTAGCCTCGGGCGACGCCTCAGAGATATGGGTTATACCGGGCGATTGAGGGCGACAGGGAATTACGCGATCGATCAGTTACAATATCTGCATCGGTGCGGGTATGACTGCTTTGATCTCCCCGCCGGAGTCACCATAGAGTTGGCCACCAAATTACTTGGCTCCATCTCTGTGGCTATGCAGGCCTCGACGATCTCAGAGAGGCAGGTTGCTTTCAACGTGAGGTGAACTATGGAAATGAGCGGCATCACTTTCACCTTTGCCGCTATCTTCCTCGGCGCCGCCCTCCTCGCGTCCCTGGCACTCTATACCCGACAACCCATCATCATTGCCTATATTGCGCTGGGCGCGCTGTTGGGCCCCTATGGGGGCGGCGTCATCACGGATGTGCAACTGGTCAACGATGCAGGTCACGTCGGCATCATCTTCCTTTTGTTTTTACTGGGACTGGACATGCAGCCTCGGGCGCTGTTGAACAGTTTGCGTGCGTCCTCCCTCGTGGCAATTTTGAGCTCGGCCGCCTTTGCAGTTATCGCCGGAGGGATCGCCCTCCTTTTTGGCTTCTCCAATACAGATGCTGTCGTTATTGCTGCCGCGCTCATGTTTTCATCCACGATCATCGGTATCAAATTACTCCCCACCACCGTGCTACACCATCGGCATTTAGGCGAAGTGTTGGTGGCCCTACTCCTGTTTCAGGACCTAATGGCAATCATCCTCCTCGTCATTTTGCAAAGTGCAGGAGGCCCAGGGGATCTAAGCTCAGTCGTGCAGCCCCTGTTGATGTTGCCGCTCCTCGGAGCGGGCTGTTGGGGGCTGGTTCGCTTTGCACTCATCCCACTTATCAGTCGTTTTGACCGCTACCATGAGTACATTTTTTTGCTGTCAGTCGGATGGTGCCTGGGCATAGCAGAGATCGCGCTGCTGCTCGGTCTCAGCGCTGAAATTGGTGCCTTTATGGCGGGGGTTGCCGTCGCCACCAGCCCTATCGCTCAGTACATCGCCGTGAGTTTGAAGCCCCTCAGAGATTTTTTCTTGGTGATCTTTTTCTTCGCCGTGGGCGCGCAGTTCAATCTATCCACGCTACCCACGGTGATTATGCCGGCACTTGTTATCGCTGCAGCACTTTTGCTGCTCAAACCGGTGATCTATCACGCGCTGTTAAGGGGAGTAAGCGAATCGCACAAACTCGCTTGGAATTTGGGCTTCCGATTGGGGCAGTGCTCCGAGTTCGCTTTGCTCATCGGCATGGTAGCGCTTGAAAGAGGCCTGTTGACCATCACGGGCGCTACGCTTATCCAAGCCGCTACAATTGTGACCCTGCTAGCCTCAAGCTATCTCGTGGTGTTCAATTTCCCAACACCCATCGCGATAAAAGACGAACTGCGGCGCGATTGACCCGTCATCTTGAAGGTCATAGCCCGTTATAGGTCATAGCCCCGCTCATCGTGCAGCACCAGATCGAGACCAATGGTCTCTTCTTCCTCCCCGACGCGCAGGCCCACAACGGCATCAATAACCTTGAACAAAATCCAGCTCGCGACCGCCGTATAAACAAAGGTGGCAACAACCGCGATCCCCTGAATCGCCATCTGTCCGCCAATCGAGGTAATGCCATCGGAGAAGCCATTGCCGCTAAACAAGCCAAGATTGGGCGCGCAGAAAACCCCAGCCAACATCATACCGAGCATGCCTCCCACACCGTGGACCGGAAACACATCAAGGCTGTCATCAATTTTGAGCCGGTTTTTGAGGGTAATCGTCGCGAAGTAACAAATCACGCCGGCGGAAAGCCCAATGACAACAGCGGCGGCAGGTCCCACAGAACCCGATGCGGGAGTGATAGTGCCCAGACCGGCAACCATCCCTGTGACAATACCCAGTACTGAGGGTTTCCCGTGTCGCAGCCATTCCATCGTCATCCACGCGAGCGAACCGCAGGCTGCTGACAAATGTGTAACCAGCATGGCCATGGCTGCGCTCTGGTCCGCAGCCACTGCAGAGCCCGCATTAAAGCCGAACCAGCCGACCCAAAGCATGCCGGCTCCAGTGACTGTCATCGTCAGATTGTGAGGGGGCATAGCAACACTGCCAAACCCGCGTCGCGGCCCCATCATCGTTGCCGCCACCAGCGCGGCAACCGCCGCGGTAATGTGCACGACCGTCCCACCGGCGAAGTCCTGAACACCCATAGCGCCCAGCCAACCGCCGCCCCACACCCAATGACAAATAGGGGCATAGACCAAGAGTAGCCACGCTGTGCTGAACAGTAACATCGCCGAAAAACGCATGCGCTCTGCGAAGCCGCCAACAATCAGCGCCGGTGTAATGATGGCAAATGTCATTTGGAACATCACAAACAAGGTGTCCGGAATCGAGCCGTTGATGCCATCCATCGTGATCTGCGCCAAAAACAGATTGCCGAAATCACCAATCCAAGGGCCCTGCTCAACTCCTGCTGACCCAAAGGCAATCGTGTAGCCCGCCACAAACCACACCACAGACATCAGCGCGGTCAGCGCAAAGCACTGCATCAAGACCGACAAGACATTGCGAACCCTGACAAGTCCCGCGTAGAACAGCGATAGACCGGGGATCGTCATAAACAACACCAACGCCGTCGCAGTAAGCAACCACGCGGTGTCTGCGGAGGAGATTTCAGCGGCGGACGCCGGCAACGGCGTCAAGGCCAACAGTGGAAGGACGGCCTTCAGGGGTGTTTGGGGTTTTAATGTGCAAAGCATGGCGGCGGACTACCTCTCACTGAATCACTAATGGCTCCCGCCGCCGACACTGGCGTCACGGGTGGACGGTTACATTGAGCACTTAAGTGTGCCACATCCTTGCGCATTTCGCAGGTCGCTTCTATGCTTCGCAGCACCTTCTAGACCCACATCGCCACTCTTATTCGACCAAGGTATGTCTATGTTGCGCTCTCTCTGTTTGGTACTCATTTTCGTCTGCTCCGCATCCTCCTTTGCAGAAACCGCTGTTTCGAGCACTGACAGGCCACGATCGGTTATCTTGCTGATTGGCGACGGGTTTGACGACCAGCACGTGACCATGGGGCGCAACTATCTCGCGGGGCCCGACGGCACATTATTGCTCGACTCTCTGCCCATTCGCGGCGCCGTGCAGGTTCAGACGGTAGCGCCGGAGGGTGGCTGGACGTATGTTGCGGACTCAGCCAATACCGCGACGTCACTCGCCACAGGCGTGGTCACGAATATTGGCCGGGTTGGTACAGGCCCCGACGACCAGGACCTCGAGACCATTCTGGAAATGGCCGCCTCGGCGGGGTACCGGACCGGGGCTGTCAGCACCTCCTCGGTCACTGACGCAACCCCGGCGAGCTTTATGGCTCACGTCAGCCAGCGGATTTGTGAAGGGCCTGAGACTATCCTCGGCGGCGAAAAATACAGTCTGCCTTTCGAGGGTTGTCCACTCGACGCTCGGGGCGCCGGTGGGCCAGGCTCCATCGCTGAGCAAATCATGGCTTCCCCTGTCGATGTCGTCCTGGGGGGCGGTCTTCTGTATTTCTCGGAAACTTTCCCGGGAACGGCGACCCGCGTCATCGACACAGCGGCGGCACACAACGCACACGTCATTACGGCGGCTGAACAGCTGCGCCAACCTCTCCCGATCGACACCCGTCTCATCGGTCTGTTTGCTCCTGAACACCTGCCCGTGCGACTGCAGGGCGAGAACAAGCGCATTGCCGAGCAACCCAATCCCTCCTGGTTAAACTATCTCGACTGGCGGCTAGGCAGCGTCGAGCACCCCCTCCCCATGACATGCGAGCCCAATACCGATTATGGCGCGACCCCGTCACTGGCTGAATTAACCCGTGTCGCTATTGAGCGGTTAACACAGGTCGGGGACAAAGGGTTCTTTTTAATTATCGAATCCGCCTCGATCGATAAACAAAGTCATTCCAGAAACCCCTGCGGCTCAATCGGCGAAATCGAACAATTAGAGGAAGCCCTAGCCGTCGCCTTGGCCCACGCGGCGCAAAACGAAAATACCATGGTACTGGTCACCGCCGATCATGCCCAAGCGGCGCAAATCATTCCTGAGCCGAGTTTATTTAATGACGTTCCCGTGCCCGTGTACTCGCCAGGCCATGTGGCCCGAGTTACCTTGGATGATGGGTCGATCATGGCTATTAATTACGCGACTAACAATTTTAAGAGCGAGGAGCATACGGGCGCCAACGTACCTTTGTTTGCCAATGAAGCGGCGAGGGGCTATGTCTCTGCCTACATGCGACAGCAGGATGTTTTTCGGGCCATGCAACAGTTCTTGGGCCTTGGCGACGACTGATAGCCGAGATGGCGCGAGCAATCTGGCAAACCATTACTGAGATATAAAACGGAAGTTTTCTGATGAGTTTATCGACAATCAACGGACAGCAAGTGTCGAAAATCTGCTTGGGCACAATGACCTGGGGGCAACAAAACACTGAAGCTGAAGCCCATGACCAGATCAGCTTTGCGCTCGATCACGGCCTTAATTTTATGGATGCCGCCGAAATGTATCCAGTGCCGCCGCGGGCGGAAACTCAGGGGCTCACGGAAACTTACATCGGTAGCTGGTTCGCAAAAACCGGTCAGCGTGACAAGTGGATCCTTGCAACGAAAGCAACAGGCCCGCGGGAGGAGTTTGGATTTTTACGAAATGGACCCAACTTTTCCAGAGCCCATCTCATCGAAGCGGTTGAGGGGAGTCTGCGTCGCCTCCAAACAGAAACCATAGACCTATACCAACTGCACTGGCCGGAACGACCCACCAATTGCTTCGGGTATCGCGGCTACAGCCACATGGAATACGACCTGTGGACGCCGCTGGAAGATATCCTCCAGACGATAGATGAACTGATAAAAAGCGGAAAAATTCGTGGCTTTGGGCTCTCTAACGAGACGCCTTGGGGAGTCATGAAGTTTCTTCAAATTGCCGAGCGGGAGGGCCTCCCCAGGATTCAGTCTATTCAAAACCCCTACAGCTTGTTGAATCGATCCTTCGAAGTTGGGTTGGCCGAGGTAGCCCACCGAGAGGATGTGGGCTTGCTGGCCTACTCGCCACTGGCGATGGGCTTGCTCACCGGCAAATATCGCAACGGCACCAAACCCGAGGGATCACGGCTTAGCCTCTTCGAGCGATTTGATCGCTACAACAGCGCGACAACATGGGAGGCCGCTGAAAAGTATTGCGCCCTCGCCGAAGCCCATGATCTGAATCCCGCGCAGATGGCGCTAGCATTCGTCAATACCAGACCTTTTGTGCTGAGCAACATTATCGGCGCTACTAGCGTTGCGCAGCTGAAGCAAAACTTGGAAAGCATGCAGGTCGCGTTGTCCCGCGAGGTTCTGTCGGGGATCAAGGAGATTCACAAAGCACTCCCCGACCCCGCTCCCTAAAGGTTTATCCAACTGTTCAGCGAACGCAGTCGGAAGTCGGTCTCTCGCCACCTCAACACCACGCTATCGGGAAGTATCTCGGTGACGACGAGGCCGTCCACCCGCTGCCCTGCCTCGACCCGCTGGCCATTCAATACCACCGCCGGTTGGTCTGCCTGCCAGTCGTGCTGGCTATACAAAATACTGGGGATCTGATCCTTTTGCTGCTGGGACAGATTTTCAAGTAGCGGCACCGGATGGTCTACCAGCGTCTTCTCGCCCAGTGCGCGCTCGGCTCGCTCAAGGACCGCCTCAATATCGATGGGTTGCTCCCGGGCACCAGATTCGTCGAGGGCTTCTTCCGCCCGAGGTGCGCTGCGGGTCGCCGCCGCGCTCTCCCCCTGCTCTGTGCGCACCAATTTGGATGAGCCCTCGGTGCGTTCCCTCTCATCGGGCGCCCTTAGGACTTGATCCGAAGTCCTTGCACTGCGATACAGCGCGGCGATCTCGGCCCCATCACCGCCACCTCGTTCGGGTCTAGCGGCCAGTTGTGGTTCGGCCAACAAGGCTGACGACGCCCCTGACTCCCCGTTTGCAGGAGCGGCTGACAACGCGATCGGGGCTTGGACGGGGACTGGGGCTTTAACGGGGGCTGGGGCTTTGACGGGGGCCGCGGCTGCCAACGTGGGGCGATCGACATCAGCATCCCCAGTCCACAGCTTTCCCGTAAGGGTGCCGCCCAAGGCTATCCCAAACACAACGCCAACCAAGACCAGTCCGCTGATAAAAGTCGTTCTGAACCGGAGAATGCCGATCGCTGCTGGGCGCTCAGCCCTCAGCCCATCCGGTGTCAGCCGATCGGCCTCTTGACCCTCTATGCCCTCGGCCTTCTTCAGCGCGTCAAGTATGATCGACATTACTCAAAGTCCCGAAGCCGTTCGGCGCGTTGTAGCCGATCCACCGGCAACAGGGTGTCGCCAAGAGCTTCACTCAAGGCCAAAAGCGTCTCCTCACCCACCACCCCATCAGCGATCAGGCCACGGGCTTGCTGAAAAAGCTTTACTCGCTCCTCCAACAGCGGGGTAAATGACTCAAAGGCTATAGGCTCTTCCTGATTATCGAGGCGTGCAAAAAGTTTCGCGACCTCGGCAACGGCAAGTCCGGTGTCCCCTCGCTGCAAGGGCTGACTCCATCCACGGGGTGCCCGCCACAAAAAGCGATAGCCACCCGTCCAGTGCTCTGCCAGTACCATCAGGGGGGTTTCCCGCAAGCCTTGCGCCGTCATGACCCAGGCAGATCTATGAGCAAATGCCACCACCAGAATACTAGCTGAAAATTTGTCGGCGGTTCGAGCCTCGAGCGCGACGGCACGATTTAAGGTAATCAGTGAATCCCACGTGTCGCTGCTCTCCCGCGAGCACTTTATGGGCAGCAATGCCTCTGCCTGACAGACTGCCGGATCAACCGGCTCATCAAACGAAATGCGCCACAGCCATCGATTCGCCAGGTCGTTGGCGACGAGGAATTCCCTCCCTGAAGTGGCGAAATCAGCGTCTTTTCCTGCCGTCATCGTTGCCGATATATCCGTCCGTCCGGGACTCACGCCGTCAGCAGGCTGTTGGTAGAAATGGGAGAGGAGGAAGCCCAGTGATGCCGCAAACGCTATTGAAGTAGTCACACCAAGCGCCACTTTTGCGGGGCTCCAGCCGCTGCGTCCCTCGGCCTTGCTGAGCCCCAGCACCTCATTCGCCGCGGACTTCACCAATTGCCGACTGATTCGGCGCTGCTCCTTGCCGTAAGCGCCCAGCAAAACCCGCTCGCAGACAAGATTGATAAGACGCGGGACGCCACCGGTTTGCCTGTGCACTTCACCGACTGCTGCAGACGCAAACAGTTCATGGCCTTCAGGCAAGCCCGCAATCGACAGGCGGTGTTTGATATAGGCGCCGGTCTCCTGACGGCTGAGTGGTTCTAGATTGTAGCGCGCCGTAATCCGCTGATTGAGTTGCCGCAATTCTGGACGCGCGAGTTTTTCCGCTAATTCTGGCTGCCCGATAAGAATGATCTGCAGCAGTTTTTCCTCATCGGTCTCCAAATTCGTCAGCAGACGGATTTGCTCGAGTACGTCAAAGCCAAGGTGCTGCGCCTCGTCAATCATAAGCACCGTTTTCCGCCCGCGGGCGAAGTTTGCCAACAAAAATTGATGCAAAGCATCAGTCAAGGTCTTAAGGCTCGCGCTATCTCCGGGATAGTCGATGGCAAACTCGTCACACACCGTTGCCAACAGCTCGACGGCACTCAGCGCGGGGTTGAGCACAATGGCGAGATCCGCATTGTCTGGTAGCTGTGCGAGCAGAGCGCGATTAATAGTGGTCTTGCCAGTGCCGACCTCACCTGTAAGCAAGATAAAACCGCCACCGCTACCCACCCCGTACAATAAATGCGCGAGCGCATCACGATGCCTGGCACTCATGAACAAAAACCGGGGATTGACCGAAATCGAAAACGGCGATTCCTTGAGGCCAAAATAATTCTGATACATCGCGGACAATAAGGCGCTTAAGCAAACAAGACCGTGAAGAGCTTGTCACATAACCCGCCGAGCAGGAAACATACTTGAAAGGACAAAAAACATACTGTAAGTTCAAATCTCTTCGGGCCTCAGCCCCGTAATAGAACTTAGTTCACCAAAAGCCCCATCTGGAGACCCTACATCATGGCCCTGCCACCCTTATTGCAACAGCTGCGACTTCCGGTCGTGGGCTCACCGCTTTTCATTATCTCCAACCCCGATTTGGTGATCGCCCAGTGCAAAGCCGGAATTGTGGGGTCCTTCCCCGCGCTCAACGCAAGGCCAGAACCGGTACTCGAAGAATGGTTACAACGCATCACGGAAGAACTTGATCAGCACAATCAGGAGAACCCGGACTCGCCCGCAGCGCCATTTGCGGTCAATCAAATCGTTCACGGTTCGAATGCCCGCCTCGAGTATGACGTGGAAATGTGCGTTAAATATAAAGTCCCGATCATGATCACCTCGCTGGGTGCGAAAGAATGGGTGAATGAGGCGGCACACAGCTACGGAGGAATTACCCTCCACGACATCATCAACAATCGTTTCGCAAAAAAAGCCGTTGAGAAAGGCGCTGACGGCCTCATCGCGGTAGCCACGGGAGCCGGAGGACACGCGGGCACCCAATCACCTTTTGCTCTTATTCAAGAAATTCGGGAATGGTTCGATGGGCCACTCCTATTGTCCGGCTCAATTGCTACCGGGGACGCCGTGCTCGCCGCTCAGGCTATGGGCGCGGACTTGGCGTACATTGGCTCAGCTTTTATCGCCACTGACGAGGCCAATGCCGACGAAGCCTACAAAAAAGCCATTGTGGACTGTGGCGCCGACGATATCGTGTACAGCAACCTGTTCACCGGCGTCTGGGGCAACTACCTGCGACCTTCTATCGAATCGGCGGGACTGGACCCCGACAATCTTCCAGTGAGCGATCCGACAGCGATGAACTTCGGTTCGGGAGGCAACACCGACGCAAAAGCCTGGAAGGATATCTGGGGATCAGGACAGGGCATTGGCGCTGTAAAAACAACAGGACCGGCGGCCGACTACGTCGACAAAATTTATGGCGAGTATCAGGCCGCTCGCGCACGGGTGCTAACCGCATGACCGACAATACCAAGATCCCGCGCGACCCCGAGGACGACTTCTGCGACGAAATCGTCAAAGCGCGTCAGGCGTTTATCGAAGAACGGACGGGGGCCACTCTCAATCATTCAAAAGCGTATTCCTATGATCCGCATGTGATGGCGGGCAACATAGAAAATCTGTGGGGAGTCGCGCAAATACCCATTGGTGTTGCCGGGCCGCTGTTAATTGATGGCGAGCACGCACAGGGTGAGTTTTATGTGCCGATGGCGACCGTCGAGGGCACGATGTTGGCCAGCTACAACCGGGGCATGAAAGTCATTCATGAAGCTGGCGGCGTCAAGACGACCGTTTCCGCGGAGTCAATGCAGCGGGCGCCGATCTTCATTTTTTCTGACGCCCGCGAGGCACGTGATTTTCAACTATGGCTGCGGGCCAACTTCGATGCCATCAAGGAACAGGCAGAGAAAACTACGTCGATTGGAAAGTTGTTGGAAATTGAGAATTACCATTTCCATAACTACATCGCGACTCGCTTTGACTACTCCACGGGTGATGCCGCCGGGCAGAATATGACCAGCCGAGCTACCTTTTTCGCCTGTGAATGGATCAGAGAAAATTACCCAGGGAGCATGCGTAATTACATGCTGTCTGGGAATTTTGATACCGAAAAGAAAACCTCTGCGGTCAATATGTTGAAGGGAAGAGGCAGACGAGTCACTGCGGAGATCACCATCCCACGACAGGTCCTGATGGAGAACCTGCGCATAGCCCCCGAGCCCATGGTTTACGGCTATCAAATTTCAACATTGGCCTCTTTTGTAGCAAACAGCTCAAGCAATGCAAGCCACCCTGCGAACGGCCTTGCGGCACTTTACCTGGCTACGGGGCAGGATATCGCCAATATCGGCGAGTCCAATCAGTGCACGACCTATCAGCGGGTCACACGCGAGGGAGACCTGTATTTTTCGATCACCCTACCCTCCATTATTCTCGCCAGCTACGGTGGTGGCACCAACCTCCCGACCCAGCGGGAGTGTCTTGAAATGATGGACTGTTACGGACAGGGAAAGGCACTCAAACTTTGCGAAATAGCGGCTGGATTGGTAGT
>CBFHQV010000070.1:0-11852 GCA_965658055.1 Luminiphilus sp.
AACCGAGATGGACATAGCGGCGGACGCCTCGCGAAAAATCATACGCGTCTGTCTCTATCCCATGGGATGGGGCGTCTCTGCCCGGGCGTTGTTCCAAGGTTTTGTCACCGTAGACGTAACCTCCCCGAAAAAACCATCGCTTGCTGATAAACCCCGACAGCGATGGCGAGAGCCGGTGGTAAGAGAGAAAGTTAGTATGGTCTAAGCGTGAGTTTGTAAAAAAATAATCGACGCCCCCTTTCAGACTGCCTAGCTTGAACGATAAAGCGGTGCCTAGCGTGTTGGTTTGTCGACTTAAGCGATCAAACTCAGCGTAATCGATGGCATTGAAGCCGTAACTGATTTTTCCCGAGACATTCTGATTGAAGTCATGATCGACACGAATACCACCGCCAAATCGTCTTCCAATGTCACCCAGGTTGCTGCTTCTATCGACTTCATCAACCGCCACGTTACTGTCGTGTTCGATGCCGAACGCCAAGTCTGCTGAAACCTCGGTGGACGCTTTGCATAAGTCGCCACAACACATGAGTAGCGCGAGAAACAGCGGTTTACATGAGTGATGCATCAGATATAAACGGCCAGGCTAGGATTCCGTGAGGTGAGTAGGAAAGGTTGCGAGGCTACAGCATAGCCCGTCAGTGAACAACAAATGTCCCATATATCAGCGGCTTGGTGTCTGGTATCCTTGCGGCCCTCAGTAAAAGGAGCACCTGTCATGTCGGATCAGGACCAACAACTTGCAGTGATGAATCGCTTTATTACGCTTGCCAATGACATTAAGGATGAGGGCGTCCCGGTCCACGTTGTGTCCTGGGCGATGATGACCGCATCGGCAGTCTATGCAACCTATTCAGTGGCGGGCAACACCGGCGGATTGAATCCGAGCGGGGTCGACAAGGTGGTCGATTCTTACCGAGATTGCATGAATCAGGTGCAAGAGGCCCGTAAGAATGAGCTCAGAGAAGCGGGCGCCGATATCGAGAACGAGCAGAGCTAGGCACCGGGCTTTTGTTGGCTGTCGGGATAGGGGTAGCGGTCGATCAGCGGCTGGGGTGTGCCGTCGCTGCGAACAAAATAGGCGTGTTCTCTGCCTAGATCCTGTGGATTCAGTACGCCGCAGCTGTGGGCAATAGTTGAAACTTCCTTGAGCATGTTTTTGGCGTAGTGTTCGACTCGCTTGGCCTTGCTCTGTGGGTTGAGACCTTTCTGTAGCTTGGGGTCGTGGGTGGTGATCCCGGTCGGGCAGGTGTTCTTGTTGCACTGCAGGGCCTGAATACACCCAAGGGCAAACATAAAGCCCCGCGCCGAGTTGACGCAATCGGCACCTAGGCTCAGTGCCGCTACCACACCGTAGGGCATCACCATTTTCCCAGACGCGAACACTTTGATGCGTTGCCTGAGCCCGTGTTCAATCAGCTTGTCGACGACCACCGGGATGCTGTAATCCGCGGGTAGCCCCACGTTATCGATCAAGCCCTGGGGTGCGGCGCCCGTTCCTCCCTCAGCGCTGTCCAGCGTGATGAAATCCGGTGCTGATTGGAGCCCTCGGTCGTTGATGGTTTTTCCGAAAAGGTCAAGCCAGTCGGTTTGGCCCAATACCAGCTTGATACCCACGGGTTTGCCCGTGACTTCTCGTACACGCTCGATCATGTCGAGCAGATCGTCAATCGAATTAATATCTTCGTGGCGGTTGGGGCTGATGGAGTCGATTCCTACCGGTATACCCCTTGTGCTGGCGATGAGGTCGGTCACCTTCTCGCCCGGAAGGATGCCACCTTTGCCCGGTTTAGCACCCTGAGAGAGCTTGATTTCGAACATCTTGACCTGATCGTGATCCGCCACTTCCTTTAGCTTGTTGTCGCACAGCGCGCCTTGCTCGTCGCGTACGCCATACTTGGCGGTGCCGATCTGAAACACCAGATCACAACCACCTTCTAGGTGATAAGGGGAGAGCGCGCCCTCGCCGGTGTTGTACAAAATGCCGGCGGCTGCGGCGCCTTGTGACAAGGCGCTGATCGCGGGTGCCGACAGCGCGCCGTAGCTCATGGCTGAGATATGGAACACCGAATAGGTGCTGTAGGGGTGTCGTGCATAGCCCTCACCAAAGATAATGGGCTTCCGGTCAAGGCTCTCGGCCTCGCTGTCGAGCTTGGGGAGCATGCTGTTGAGAAACAGAATTTGGCCGGGCGCTCGGATCGGTTTGGAAGAACCAAAGGCAACAGTGGAATCAATATTTTTCGCCGCACGGGCGATCCATGAGCGCTGGGCACGATTGAAGGGCAGCTCCTCCCGATCCATGGCGAAAAAATACTGGCGGAAGAACACACCCATGTGCTCAAAAAAGTAGCGAAGTCTACCGATTACCGGATAGTTACGGCGTATGGCCTGTTCGGTTTGATTTACGTCGACGATATACAACACAACTACTGCTGCGAGCCCAAAAAGCACCAGCGTTGCAAGAATCATGGCGGCGATATCAATGACCCCGAAGAGAAAGTCGTGCAATGCATCCATGAGATTTCCCTGTAATATCCCGCTGTTGATCCAGTATAACGCGGAGACTCCCGCTTGACCGCCGATCTGTTTGGCCTGTTCGTCGTAACCATTGCCGCTGTGTCATTGACCCCCGGCATGTGCATGACGCTGGCTTTTTCCCTAGGACTCAGTCAGGGCTATCGCAGGACACTCTGGATGATGGCGGGTGAGATGACCGGTGTCATTGTGGTGGTGAGTACTACCGTTTATTTGCTGGGTTGGTTGTTGCGCTTGGACCCGATGTGGTTCAACGCATTAGCGCTTCTAGGGGCAGTGTATCTGCTGTGGATAGCCCGGCAATTATGGCTGGCAGACCCCGCACTGGCGGAGCAGCGCACCGCGGGCACTCTGACGCCACTGTCGCTGGCACTGCTCGGCTTTACCACAGCGATCATGAACCCCAAAGGATGGGCGTTTATGGTGGCCCTGTTGCCTGGCTTTATGGATGCTGAAAAGGCTTTATTGCCCCAGCTGGTCCTGTTTTTGAGCGTGATGTTGACGACCGAATTCATCTCGCTGTCGCTGTACGCGGGTGGCGGGCGCTGGCTGCGGCAATTTTTGGGAGAGGGTGCTCGACTGGGGGTACTGAACAAGGTCGCCGCGAGCCTGATGATGGGCGTGTCGATTCTGGTGTTTATCTGAACTGGTACCGGTGGTCGGACTCGAACCGACAAGCTTTTAAGGGCGGGGGATTTTGAATCCCCTGTGTCTACCAATTCCACCACACCGGCAATGTGAGGCTTTTCGGGCGCGCGAGTATAGCAAGCTGGTACAAAACGGCAATAATTAAGGCTGAACCTGCCAGCGCTTTGGGGTACACTCTGCGCCGACTGAGGGGGGGTCGGGCCTAAAAGATCCCTGCTTCTGAGTATCTCGAGTGGAGAAAAGACATGGCAATGACGTTAATAAAAAAGACCGACGACTATCGTATTTTCCAGCGTGGTGACCAGCGCTATGCCGTTCAGGATGGCACCGGCAAGCCCATTAATGGCGAGGAAAAGGTCAAAATTCTTCTCGCTGAAGAGTTGATCAAGGTCACATTACCAGCGGATCCGGTTCCCGAAGTTGAGGCAGCGGAAGAGGTTGCGGATGAAGAAACCGTAGCTGAGGAAGCAGCCGCTGACGAGGTGGTAGCGGAGGAGGCGAGTGAAGAGGCTCCCGCGGCGGCGGAAGATACCCCCGTCGAAGAGCCTGCGGCTGAAGAGACCGAAGACGAACCTGAAGCGAAAGCCGCCGAGGCCTAGGAGCTTTAGGGCCCGTAAAGAGCCGGCACCGATCTGCCGGCTTTTTTATGACCAGAAATCGCTCTCACGCTCTCTGACCTCCCTCGTTCTCTGACTTGCCAAAAGTATGTTCCAGCGAACAGATTTCCATTTTGACCTGCCTAATGAGCTGATCGCGCAGACCCCGCTGCCTGACCGATCTGCATCCCGCCTCCTGTGCCTCGACGGGGACACCGGGGCTCTTACGCATCGTCAATTCATTGATGTAAAAGAGCTGATCTCCAAGGATGATCTCTTGGTGTTCAACAACACCAAAGTACTGCCCGCACGATTATTTGCGCTCAAACAGACCGGGGGTCGGGTGGAAATACTGATCGAGCGTTTACGAGGTGACGGTCGGGCACTGGCCCACATGCGGGCGAGTAAGCCCATGAAACCAGGAAGCTGTCTGTACGTGACGGCGGATGCGGATTCGGATATCTCAGATATCGCGCTACGGGTAGTGGCTCGGGAAGGCGCATTATTTGAATTAGCCCCCGAGGACGCCACCTGGCAGGAGATACTTCGCCGGTTTGGTCACATGCCCCTACCGCCCTACATTGATCGTCCCGACACGTCAGAGGATCGCAGTCGCTACCAAACCGTGTTCGCTTCCCGGGAGGGGGCCGTTGCCGCGCCGACAGCAGGACTTCATTTTGATGAAAAGCTGCTTCAGAGTTTGAGGGCAAAAGGCGCCGCTTTCACCGAATTGACCTTGCATGTGGGTGCCGGGACGTTTCAACCGGTTCGGGTTGACGCCATCAGCGAGCATCAAATGCATAGCGAGTATATTGAGGTCGGTGATTCAGTCGTTGATGCGGTGGCGGCGTGTCGAGCCCGCGGTGGGCGGGTGATTGCCGTGGGAACGACGGCGGTACGTTCCCTTGAGACTGCCGCACTGACCGGTGAACTCGCGTCTTTTCAGGGGGAGAGTGATATCTTCCTGTATCCCGGTAAACCTTTTCACGTTGTCGATGCCATGATCACAAATTTTCATCTTCCCGAATCGACTCTCATTATGTTGGTTGCCGCCTTCGCGGGCTACGAGGCGACAATGGCGGCATATTCCGAGGCGGTTAGGCAGCGCTATCGTTTCTTTAGCTATGGAGATGCCATGTTTATCACCGCTGGTCAGGCTGCGTGTGAAGGTTGGCGTCATTAAGATGCGCTTCGAACTCGACACCACCGATGGGCGCGCACGGCGCGGCAGACTGATTTTCGACCGGGGCACGGTTGAAACCCCGGCGTTTATGCCGGTGGGAACCTACGGGACGGTGAAGGGCATGCTGCCTCGAGATATCACAGGGATCGGGGCCGAAATTATTCTGGGTAATACCTTTCATCTTTGGCTGCGTCCCGGTGTCGACATTATTAAAGCCCATGGTGATTTGCATGATTTCATGGGTTGGGAAAAGCCTATCCTTACCGATTCCGGTGGTTTTCAAGTCTTTAGCTTGGGAGAAATGCGACGCGTTGCCGAAGAGGGCGTGACGTTTAGATCGCCGGTCAACGGCGACAAAGTTTTTCTCGACCCCGAGACGTCAATGCAGATTCAGCGTGCCCTGGGTAGCGATATTGTCATGATTTTTGACGAGTGCACTCCCTATCCCGCAACAGAGGAGCAGGCTCGAGAATCCATGGCGTTATCGCTCCGCTGGGCCCGGCGCAGTAAAGTTGCTCACGGGGATAACCCCTCAGCGCTGTTCGGCATTGTACAGGGGGGCATGTACCCCGAGCTGCGCAGAGAGTCCTTGGCGGGTCTGGTTGATATCGGATTTGACGGTTTTGCGATCGGCGGTTTGTCTGTTGGCGAGCCAAAGGAGGAGATGATCGCCGTGCTTGACGCCATTGGCCATGAATTGCCCGCGTCACAGCCACGTTACTTAATGGGGGTTGGCACACCCGCGGACCTGCTCGAGAGTGTCCGCCGTGGTATCGATATGTTTGATTGCGTGATGCCGACGCGTAACGCGCGCAATGGCCATCTTTTTACCAGCCAGGGTGCTATCAAACTGCGTAACGCCCGACACAAAACAAGTACCCGCCCTGTCGACGACAATTGCGATTGCTATACCTGTGGCAATTTTACCCGGGCCTACTTACACCACCTTGATAAATGCAATGAAATTCTGGCTTCCCAGCTGTGTACTATCCATAATCTGCGCTATTACCAGCAGCACATGGCGGCCATTCGAACGGCGATAGCCGCGGGGCAATTGGAACCATTCGCAGACGCCTTTTACGCGCAGCAATCCAACCCTGAACCTTAGTCCGTATAGCGATCACAAACTCTGGCGACTTACTCACGTGACAGAACCCTCAGTGCCTTCTCCCTGTGTTTCTATCTGCGCTCTCGATGAAGATGGGGTGTGCCTTGGCTGTTATCGCACTGGCGATGAAATCACCGATTGGTTCATCGCCGACAATGAGCGCAAGCGGGAGATTCTGCGTGCCAGCGACGCGCGACGCGCTCGCATGAACCCGACTAAATTGAGTTGACCCGCGGCGACCTCAGTCGATTGATTCGCTAACTGATTGCTCGCTGACGGGTTGTATTTTTACTTTGCTGATGAGGTTGCCCTCAATTTCAAGGACCTCCAGCCAGTAGCCTGGGATTTGCACGACGACGTGGCCGGTGGGGAAGGCTTCCAGCGCTTCTAAGGCAAGGCCGCTGATCGTTTTCGGGCCATCGGTCGGCAAATCCCAGCCGCGCTGGCGGTTGAGTTCCCGGATACTGATGGTGCCCGAACAAATAGCACTGCCATCACCGAGGGCGTGAAGCTCTTCGCTCTCCTCAATGAGATTGGACGTAAATTCCCCCACGATTTCCTCGAGGATATCTTCGAGCGTGACCAGCCCCATCAAATCGCCGTACTCATCGACCACAATGCCCATGCGCAGCTTTTTTTGCTGGAACTGGCGGAGCTGGGTGTGAAGTGGCGTGTTTTCAGGCACAAAGTAGGGGGTTTCCACTTCTTTGATAAGTGCTTCGCGACAGAGGCCATCGCTACGAAACACGCGAGATAGGTTGCGCATGTGCAAGACACCGCGAATATCATTGATATCTTCATGCCAGACCGGCAGCAGCGTATGGGTACTCTCCTGCAGGCATTGCATGATGACCTCGTCAGAGTCATCGAGGTCGATGCCGTAGACCTCGTTACGGGGCACCATGATGTCGTTGACCGTGACCTGTTCGAGATCGAGAATGTTCACCAGCATGCGACGGTGCCGCCCTGGAATCATACTGCCCGACTCGGTCACAATTGTTCGCAGCTCCTCTTGCGTGAGGGCTTCACCCTCCTGCATGTCGGGTTTGAAGCCCATCAGCTTCAGTATGCCATTCGTCACAGCATTGATTGCCATCACCAGCGGCATGAACAGTCGCATGAGGGGAAGCAACACAAAGCTGAAGGGAAAGGCGAGGCGTTCAGGGTGCAATGCCGCGACGGTTTTGGGCGTAATCTCAGCGAAGATAAGGACCACAATGGTCAGCAGTACGGTCGCGACGGCAATGCCCGCGTCGCCGTAAAGGCGTATGGCGATAACGGTGGCGATCGCAGAGGCTAAAATGTTGACGAGATTGTTGCCGATGAGGATGAGACCAATCAGTCGATCGGGCCGCTCCAACAGCTGGCTGGCTCGGCTTGCTCCGCGATGGCCTTGGGTGCGGAGGTGTTTCAGACGATATCGGTTGAGCGACATCATGCTGGTTTCGGAACTGGAAAAGAAACCCGAAATCAGGATCAGTGCGGCGAGAATGAAAAAAAGCAGTCCCAGCGGGGCGTCGTTCAAGAAGCTGTGGTTCTACGTAAGGAATGAATGATGATGGTGGAGAAAAACTCGCGCCAGTACAAGCCTTTGATGGGATCAAATTAGCTTTTTAGCGGGGCTAAAGCAGGAGCTCGACCACCAGTTTGGAGCCAAAAAAACCTAAGGCCAGTAGTGCGTAACCGACAAACACCAGGGTGAGTGCGGTGCCGATACGCCATCCTCGCCGCCATTGGACGAAAAGCGTTGTGCTCATCAGGGCCCAACCCAGGCTGGTCAGCACGGTTTTGTGGACCAGTTTTTGGCCCAAAAGATCATCGATAAAAATGCCCCCGGTGAGAATGGCAACGGTGAGCAATGCAGTGCCTGCCAATAACAGCTCATAAAACATCTGCTCCATGGTATCCAAGGGTGGCAGCATCCGAATAATACCGCGGGTTTTATGGCTTCTCAGACGCTGGGTCTGAATTGAGACCAATATGCCCTGGAACGTGCCCAGGGTCAGTACGCCAAACGCCAGCAGCGACGTGGAAACATGGACAAGGAGTCCATCCGGTAATCCCGCCATGGGTTGGCCCGTCGCGGGCGCAAAATGATTGACCAGTACAGCGAGCGCCGAGAGTGGAAAAGTGGCAATTATCAGCATATGAAGGGGGCGCAATAGCATGCTGATCAGGCTGACCGATCCCATCAACAGAAAAATCAGCGAGGAGATCTTGTAAAACCCGAGATCCAGGTTGCCCTGAATCCAGTCCATCGCCGACAGCAGGAGATGACAGGAGACCGCGAATGAGGCGATCCACAACACGCGTTGCGATGCGCCGGTTTGTCGGGCGTCTAGCGTCAGTAACTGGCGGGCACCGGCATACAAATACAGCGCCGCTGTCACGATGGCTAAGCCGGCGTGGAGCAATTCCTGGGGCGACGTCATCGTATCGCTCGCATGGTTTCCATTACCTTTTGGGTCAATAGTCGAACACCCGTATACTACGCGCTTTGTGGCCCAGTGAAACAGTGGTGAGACAGCGTAGGTGTCTCACTGTGATGGTGAGCGAGGAAATACATGTTTGAAGGCTTGAGTGAACGATTGTCCGCCAGTTTGCGCCAGATGGCTGGCAAGGCGCGGATCTCGGAAGAAAATATCAAAGATACCCTGCGCGAGGTCCGCATGGCCTTGCTCGAGGCAGACGTGGCACTGGAGGTAGTCAAACAGTTCACCGATGCCGTGAAGGCGCGGGCGGTCGGGGCCGAGGTGGCTGAGAGTCTCACGCCAGGGCAGGCGTTTCTGAAGATCGTGCAATCGGAACTTACCCAGACGATGGGGGAGGTGAACGAGGCACTGACCCTGAACACCCAGCCACCGGCTGTGGTCATGGTCGCGGGTCTACAGGGCGCTGGTAAAACCACGTCAGTGGCCAAACTGGCTCGCTATTTGATCGAGCGGGAGAAAAAGAAGGTGGCGGTGGTCAGCGCCGACGTCTATCGACCAGCGGCGATCGCCCAGTTGGAAACTTTGGCGGCGGAGGTGGGGGCCCGCTTTGAGCCCTCGGAGGCCAGCGAAGATCCGGTCGCTATTGTCAATCGCGCCCTGGCGAGTGCGCGCGTCAATGTGATTGACGTGCTGCTCGTGGATACCGCCGGTCGCTTGGCGATTGACGAGCCGATGATGGCTGAAATCAAGTCGCTTCACAGTGCGATCAGTCCCGTTGAGACGCTGTTCGTCGTCGACGCCATGACCGGCCAAGATGCGGCCAATACCGCAAAAGCCTTCGGTGATGCACTGCCCCTGACCGGCGTTATTCTGACAAAGGTTGATGCCGATACCCGCGGGGGTGCTGCGCTCTCGGTGAGAACCATCACCGGTAAGCCCATCAAGTTTCTCGGGGTTGGGGAAAAGACCGACGCGCTCGATCCATTTCATCCCGATCGGTTGGCCTCTCGGATTCTGGGCATGGGCGATATGTTGTCGCTTATCGAGGAGGCTGAGCGCACGGTCGACAAGAAAAAAGCACAAAAGCTCGCCAAAAAAGTACAGACCGGTGGGCGTTTTGACCTGGAAGATTTCAGGGATCAATTGCAGCAAATGCAAAATATGGGCGGCATTGGCGCCATGCTGGATAAGCTACCCGGCATGGGAGGCATGGCGCAGGCGGCCCAGCAAAACCTGGACACCAAGCAATTTGCCCGCATGGAAGCGATGATCAACTCCATGACCCCAGCAGAGCGGCGGAAGCCCGAGCTCATCGCGGGCTCCCGCAAGCGTCGTATCACCCTGGGGTCGGGTACGCAGGTGCAAGACCTCAATCGCTTGCTGAAACAGCATAAGCAGATGCAGAAAATGATGAAGAAGATGAAAGGGGGCGGTATGCAAAAAATGATGCGAGGCCTCGGCGGCATGATGCCCCCTGGCGGCGGCATGCCTCCGGGAGGATTTCCAGGCCGCTGAAAGCCTGCCATTCTCACCTTTTCACCGGGCTGGCTTTGCTGTATCCTCCGCGTCCTTTACTTGCAGGAAGAGCTGTCTAAGGCTCTTCTGGCTTAGAAAAATTCATAGGAATCAACAGCATGGTAGTAATCCGACTTTCTCGCGGCGGGTCCAAAAAGCGCCCGTTTTACCAGGTCACTGTGACCGATCGCCGCAACTCTCGGGATGGCCGTTTTATTGAGCGAGTGGGGTTCTTCAATCCTATCGCGCGCGGTCAGGAAGAACGCCTGCGCTTGGATCTTGAAAAGATCAATGCATGGGCGGACAAAGGCGCCCAGATTTCACCGCGTGTTAAGTCGTTGATGAAAGACGCTGCCGCGCAGGCGGAGACCTCGGCGGCCGCTTAAGGGCCGGCAGGCCAGCTCGCTCGCCATGGCGGAGCTTCTCACGCTGGCACAGGTGGTAGGGGTTCACGGGATAAAAGGCTGGGTAAAAATTCGGCCTTTTCTCGAAGATCTGGACATATTGACCTCTCTTGAGCGCATCCAGCTTGCGCCCGGAGAGAAAGTAAGATTAGGCAGTACCAAGACGGTGAAAATCGATGCCGTCAAGCAGCAAGGCAAAGGCGTTATTGCCCATGTCGAGGGCATCGACGACCGGTCTGCGGCGGAAGAAGTCAGGGGGTTTTTGCTCCAAACGGAGCAGCACAACTTGCCCCCCGCCGAGGTAGACGAGATCTACTGGCGAGACTTGGTAGGTATGCGGGTGTTTTGTTGTGAGCCCGACAGCGACGACAAGGGTGTCGTGGTGTTAGGGCAGGTGGATTACCTTCTCGATACCGGCGCAAACGATGTGCTGGTGGTGAAGGCGACGGATGACAGTGTAGATGACAGGGAGCGACTCATTCCCTGGTTGGTCGATTCAGTGGTAACAAAAATCGACACGGAGAGTCGAAGCGTTTGGGTGAGCTGGTATGTCGACGCCTGATGCGCCTCGCCGTTTCGGGGTCATCACCCTGTTTCCGGAGATGTTTGACAGTTTGGCCCGCTGGGGGGTGACAGGAAGAGCGCACGAGCAAGGGCTCTGGGCGCTTTCGCTGACAAACCCGAGGGAGGTCGCCGATGATCGGCATGGCACCGTTGACGATCGCCCCTATGGCGGCGGTCCCGGGATGGTGATGCAAGCGCCGGTGATGGATCGGGCGCTGGAAAAGGCTCGTGAACGAGTTGGCGACGAGGCCAAAGTGGTGGCGTTGACGCCCCAAGGGCGGGTGTTCAACGATCGCTTGGCGAGAGAACTGGCCAAGGAGCAATCCCTGATCTTCGTCGCGGGACGGTATGAAGGGATCGATGAGCGGTTTCTCGAGGCTTCAGTTGACCTCGAGGTGTCTATCGGGGACTTTGTTGTCAGCGGCGGCGAGCTACCGGCGATGATGGTAATGGACGCGCTGATTCGACTAATACCGGGCGCGCTCGGCCACGAAGATTCTGCGGATGAGGATTCGTTCGCGAATGGGATGTTGGATTGTCCCCACTACACCCGCCCAGAGGAGTATCGGGGAGCGGAGGTACCTGGGGTGTTGTTAAGCGGTGACCACCGCGCAATAGCGCGGTGGCGCAGGGCCCAGTCCCTGCGACGGACGATGGACAGGCGGCCGGATTTGTTGACCTGGCAAGCACTGTCCGAGGAAGACAGAGCGCTACTCGCGGAGTGGCGGCTCGACGAAAGTGAGTAGACGTAGGGGCCTTTCCGCCATGGCGCGGGAAACCCGTAAGCTGGATTGGAGAGTGTCATGAACACGAACAAAATAATCTCGGAAATTAATGCCGAGCAAATGAGTAAAGAGATTCCGGCTT
>CBFHQV010000071.1:0-11620 GCA_965658055.1 Luminiphilus sp.
TACAGCGCTGGGTGCAGCGCGCTCAAAACCTGACGGTTGGCGCATGGGTAACAGACATAGCTGAATCAAACAGCAAGAAACACGTGCAGCTCATCTGGAAAAACACAACCAACACTCGGTTTGTCTTCATCACCGAAAAAGCACAGAAATACCGGGAGTTTAACGCCGTAACATTGGCCCGATGGCTGGCGAATCGGCTCAGCCCTGTCGGGCCAGCCGATCAGTTGTCTATCGTCGACAGGAGTCTATTCAACGCTCTTGAACAAAAACAGCTGGAGATTTTCCAGACCGAGTCAGTGAAAGATATTTTGGTGAGCGTCGATGACTTCATCGACATGACCCAAATGCATATTCGCAAGGCGCGGCGAACCGGAGATCCTAGCCACAGCGGAGTCGCGGTCGCCTCAGCAGCAGATAATCACCCTGCCGTCCTTGCCCTGCTCTCTTCCTTGCTGACTGACATCGACTGGATAAAAACCAGACTCGACGAGCGCCATTTAGGCCTCATTGTGCCCCTTGACGAAGCCACAGTCGTGGCCCAACTGGCCGGCGCCAAGGAGTCAGCGCAGGTCACTGACTTATCCATAAAGGCCATAGATGGCGCCGATCATGACGCCGCTCTTTTTTGGCAAAACCTACGCTCGAAAACTGAAAATAGCAGCCCGCTGTCGCCCACATCTGGCAGCAGTGCTCGGATTTCACAGCCAGAACTCCAGCGCTCGGTTGTCGAAACCCTCAAGCGACTCAAAGAAGACATGCCGCCAACGCTTACGTTCAGGACGATCGACCTGGCAAGCCCCGATGAAAAAATGCCTCCCGGCCAGAAATATCAGGTACTTCTGGATGGCACTCCAAGCATTGAGGCTGACATGATGTCACTGGGCAGCCAACACTCCATCGCTCTTGTTATTGCGCTTGACTGCCTGAAGGTTAATGCCGTGTGCGAGATGTTTGAGAGTCTCATGAGTGCGAACCTGACGGTCCCATGTTTTCACATAAGTCTATCGACCTCAGCAGCTTGCCATCACCAATTTCTGGATTTCCTGTTGTCCGCTATTTCAAACAGTGGCATTGGCACCGATCGACTTTGTTTTGAGCTCCGCGATTCACTCAGGCTGCGAGAGTCAGCAGCCAGCCAAGATTTTAGTAGCGCGCTGCGGTCCATTGGTTGCCTGATCAGCATCGCCGAAGTGAACCCCTGCCGGGGAAGCACGGCCCAGTTGCAGGCGCTTCATCCCCACGTGTTAGTCCTAAGCGACGACATTTTAGGTGACTCTCCCGAGAGCATCGCCAAGGGTGATCTACAGCGCGCTATCACCGAGCTGCACCACATGATCGACGAGAAAGTTGCACTGCGCGCTGAGATTCCTACCGCCGAAGCAGTCAATCTCGGCATCGATATTGTAGAAACGACCGCCCGGTCAACCATGACACCCGCGGAACTCAAGGCGCTGCAACCCGAGGTGGTCCGATGAGGCAGCTTCAACGAGGGGCGCCCAAGCGAGAGCCCATTCAGTAGGGACGTAACAGCACCCTCAGGTGAAATGTGACTCGTGATAATCAAATTGAGGCGAAGGCTAATCGCCCAAGTGGTTTACTCGGCGCATACGTCGATAAGCTCGAATATTGTCCTGAACAATAAAAGCCAAACCACACCACACCAGCACAAACGAAGATAAGGTCATAAAACTTATACTCTCACCAAGCAGAGTTTGCGCCACAATAAGTTGCAACGTCGGCCCAAGATATGACAGCAAACCAACGGTAGACAGCGGCAACAACCGTGCAGCGGTAATGTGGGTTAACAATGGAATTGCCGTGAAAGCCCCGGCGAACAGTAAAAAAAGATCGGTCTTCAAACCAAACTGGCCAAATCCAGCCCCTTGGTGAATCAGAATCCAAAATAAGCCTACGGGCATGAGAAAGAGTGACTCCAAGAACAGACCCTGCATGGCGTCAACACTCACTTGCTTCCTGATCACGCTGTACAACGCGAAGGACAATGCGAGAGATAGTGACACGATTGGCAGTCCTCCCTCGGCCACGACCTGAACACCGATTCCCAGCACAGCCAACGCGATTGCAATCCGCTGCGGCACCGACGGCACCTCGCGGAAGATCACCACCCCCGCCAAGACTGTCAAAATGGGGAGTAAGAAATAACCCAAACTCGCTTCAGTCGCGCGCCCGGTCGTCACGGCATAGAGAAAGACTCCCCAGTTAATGGAAATCAAAAAAGCGGCGATTGCCATCACGCGCATGACCGCCCAGTTTGTCAAAAACCCCAGCGTCGAACCCAGTCTTCCAGCCATCAGAATGACAAGCAGCGCCGCCGGTAGCGTCCAGGTGGCGCGATGGGCCAGCACATCAATCGGCGCGACGGGTTTGGTTTCCATCCAATAGAGCGCCGCCGCACCCCAGACCGAGTTTGCAATCAGGCTTAGGAAAATACCCAGCCGGTGACCATTTGTGCCGACGCTCAAAGCACGCCCCCGTAGGTAGCAATCCAGACCATGCGTAAAGCCAGCAGCGTGATCACCCAACGAAAAATAGCGAAAAAATTAGCCGCGGGAACCCGCTTTCTTAAAAGAGTACCCAACCAAGATCCCGCGACGGATCCCGCAGACATGGCGACGATGACCTGCCACCACGCCGCAAAAGCGACTCCGAGAAGACTGAAGGCAATCACACGCACTCCGTGATTTATCATCATATACAGACCCGTATTAACAACCAGCCAGTCCCGTTGCTGACTGTGCTGACTGAGCACTGCAGCACCCAACGGCCCTGTGCCACCGGCAAGCATACCCAACCCTGTTTGATAAAAACCCAACACCACAAATGCCCACCTGCCGGTTAGTCGGGGACTCCCTATGGGCACCCATGTCACAACCAAAATCAATAGGCCTGCAAATAGAGGCAGTAAATCCAGACTCACCCAATCAGCCCACTGGGCACCCAGCAGTGCGCCCACAATACTTCCACATGTAAAAGGGAGAATGATATGCCACGCGATATGACGGAGGTCGAAAGCCACACGACTTGCATTGCTGAAAAACTGCACGTAGGCATGAACCGGAATAACTGCCGAGATGGGCACCAAACCCGGCATGACAAGCAATAGAACTACTCCGCCACCCAGTCCGAAAGTGCCACTGATCGCTGATGTAAACAAGGCCACCAACGACAGCAGGATGAGATCGAGGAGTTCACCGCTCATAGCAGCGCTACTTAGCTTGCCGCCGCAGACTTCGAAGCGCACCGCTTGTCATGTCAGTGGCTGCCATATCGAATGGGCGGGGAAGTACAACCCACCGCGGACCTCGACAGCGCTTTTGTCCCACTGCGCGAGCAACTCAACATAGTGCATGACTTGGTCTCGATAGTGCGTTAATTCCCGCTTTAGAAATTGCTCCATGCTTTCACCCGCCATCGGCTGACTCGTCTTGTAGTCCACCACCCATCGGATGCCGGTATCGTCATCAACAAAAGTACGATCGACCACGCGCGACTCCATTCCCTCTGCTGCCATCGTATTTAGAACCAATTCGCTATCAGCACAGGGCCTTTTTTTCAGGATCCAACGACCCCGCTCATCCTTGAGGGTCCGACGAATTAATGCGTTTACTTTCTCTTGAGCATCCAACAGGGTAGTGCCCTCCAAGCCAGAGGAGCGAAGCGACAGCTCGATGGCAGCCAGCAGTGGCTGATCAAGTTCCTCGGGCAGCATTGACCTATGAGACAGCAGTTCCAGCGCGCGATGAGTACTGGTACCCACCGCTCGGTCGACTCGATTGCCCTCCCGATACAAGACACTTTTATCAATTTGTCTGCCGCCAGGGGTTACGCTCTCTGGATCACCTGCTGGGGTTCGACCCTGATTAACGATAGTCGGCTCTGGCACCCGCTCAAGCGGTAGCGCTTCCAAGGGCAAGCGACAAAACCCCTCCTTCGCCGACTCCTGCTCCGGCACCATCGGATGCTTCACATCATCGGGATGGAAGATGACCTCTTCACTCACCGCCTCCCGTAAAACACCAAGCCCCGTACCGCTGGACGGCCAATGCGGCCAATCCTGCGTCGGATTATGACCACCACTAATACACACACTGCTTCTCGCGCGGGTGACACCCACGTAAACAAGGCGACGTAATTCAGCCGCGTCCTTTTTTCGCTGCAGCCAATTGAGATAGTTATAGAGACTGGGCTCTTCTGGACTGCGACGATCATTAGCCGCAATCAGAAGCCCGTCCACGGAACCAGAGGATAGCCAATGCCATCTCAGCAGATCCCGGCCTTGACCTCCGATAGTTTTATGCATCATCGGCATGAAAACGTGATCGAACTGCAGGCCCTTTGCCTTGTGCAAGGTCATGATTTCAACCGAAGAATGCTCGGCTGCCTGCTCGGCATAGAGCGTATTGAGATGCTGGTTAATCCGAGATAGATCGAGCCCAGCCCCCGCACTCTCTGCCTCCGCAAGAAGATCCAAAAAACGTCTAGCCTCACTACGCTCAGCATCATTTAGCGCCAAATCTGCGCCTAGGCGCCGCCAACTCTGCTCAACCCACACCGCCAGACCCATGCGATCTCGATGCGCCAAGGACCAGCTTAGGGCAGTCAACAAGTGTTGTGCCCGTTGATACTCCTCCTCACCATGAGGTTCCGGGATCGCTTCCTCGCGCTTTTTCAACCATTGGCGCAGGGACGCTCGAAGTGAAAAAGGAGCCGGGCCGGACGACCGTACCAATACCTCGATGGTGTCTAGGGATAGACCACACCAAGGGCCGCGGAGTAAGGATACGGCCGCTACCTCATCCGCGGGGTTTGCCAACCACCGGCACAGGCTAAGCAAATCCCTGATAGCAGGCCGATATTTTAAGAGGTCAAAATCCCGCGCCATGTAGTCAATGCCAGCATGCTCCAGCGCCTCTATGATTGGTAACGCATGGGACCTCGCGCGCACCAAAATGGCAATGGTCGACTCGGGCTCCTGTGTCCTAAGCGACATAAGCCGCTCAACGACAAACGCTGCCTCATTCAGGCCCTCCTCATCCTCAATGACATGAACGCCGACGGCTGGCGACTCACCGGCGGGGCGAGTGGCCTCAGCGCGAACATGACGCACCTGACCTCGAGAGGGATCATCAGTTGTTGGGAGGATTTTGGCAAAAACTCGGTTCACCCAGTCAACGACACCCTGGGTCGACCTAAAATTACTGCGAAGCTCCAGAGGTTCCAGTTCGAGGCCGTTCAGCCCCTGATTGCGCGCCTGGAGGAAAATGCCGACGTTGGCGTAGCGAAATCCATAAATAGACTGCATCCCGTCACCGACTAAAAACAGGGTGCGCGGTGCGAGTCCCGAGCGATTATGCTCAGCCCACCCCCGGGTAAGACGAGTTAGCAGCCGATATTGCTGATCGGATGTGTCTTGAAATTCGTCGACCAATATATGCTGTAACTGATAATCAAACCGCAGGGAGAGGTCAGTCGGGTCGTCTTCTGCCCCCAGCGCCTGCTCGGCAGCTAGCGCAATATGACTATAGTCGACACAACCCTCTTGCTGAAAAACAAGAAGCAACTGCGCCTGAAGAACAGGTAACAAGTGGCTCAGATGGAGTACCAACGCCCAACTTGGGTCTCCCTCGCTCGTATGCGGAAGCCTCAAGCACTCTTCAAACAATTCCAGCCGGGAGACTGACTCGCTAGATAAGGCCGCTACAAGCTCTGCAAGTTGCTGCTTCTGTGACGTGTCCTCAGGGGGAAAGCCTTGATTCTTGTTCCAGACTTTCCGCCACTCTCCTTTCTTGGTTATCAACAGCGACAAGGCCTGCTGCCAAGCTGGCACATCGTCGACTTGATAGCAGTAATCGTCACGGTAACTAAGGGTTTTATGCGGGACTCCAAGGCGATCGCAGGAGTGTTTGAATAAATCGAACAAGGTTTTTGCATGCTCACCCAAATCAGCAGCCAAGGTTGCCAACACCGACTCACAGAGCGCGGTGACCGTCTCGATAAGCTGCCTCTCCGCATCCTCGGGGGCATGGTGCATGCCCAGGCGCCCCGCCCAGTCAGCTCGCCGATTTAACAGCGCGATAAGTAGCTCCTTGAGCCTGCCCCAGTCATTATCAAAATGAAGGAGTAGTGCTCTCAGTGCTGCGCCGGTCGCATCCTGGGAATCTGTTTGCTCAAGCAACTGGTCAACCGCTTGACTGAAAAGTGGATCCGACTGCTGCGTAACATCGACTGAACCGCCCAGGGCACTGGTGATTGGCATCTGACGAGTAATATCGGCGCACAAACTATCGATTGTTCGCAAATTGAAACTACCCGGAACAAGCTCCCACTGACGGTCACGCGCCCTCGCCAACACCTCTTTGGCGAGCTCTCTTGTCACCTGCTCGTGCGCGTCATCAACCGGCTCATCCTGCTCTGCCTGCTGAAGCTTCTCGAGCAATCGGGTACGCATCTCAGCCGCCGCCTTGCGTGTAAACGTGATGGCAAGGACTTGTTGCGGCTGATCAACGCGACTGAGCAGCGCCAGCAACCGCTGGGTTAGCAATTCGGTCTTACCCGACCCGGCGGGAGCCGTGACACAAAAACTGTGCCTGGGATCTAATGCCCTGACCCTGGCCTTTGCGTCGCCGATCAACTCTCGGACTCCTCGCTGAACACCCCGTATTGATCATCGAATCGACAGATGCTGGCATAACCGCAATATCGGCATGCATCTGGCGACGGTGTCACTGCCACATGACCTGCCATAAATTCTGCAGCCAGGCCCTCCAGGCGTTCATACCAAAGCTGCCTGAGAGCATGCCAGTCACTCACAGGTTCAATTAAGTCGCGGGTTTGACTGGCGAGATCATCCGCGCCCCGGGAAGATTTTTTGAGCCCGAGCGCCTCTCCGAGCCAGGTAAAGTCCGAGTCTCCACCTGCTACTACACGCCCATAGGCAATACCTTCAATGTTCTCATCCAATAAGGTGTACAGCGGCAGTTGTGGCTCCTTTAGCCGCTCTACCAATAGGGCCTTTCGCTGAACCACGCCGGTTTTATAGTCGATGACCAGTTTTCTACCGTCGGATAAAGCGTCAACCCGGTCTAAACGCAGATTCAGCGTGAGCCCTGCCAGCTCAATTGAGGCTTTTACTTCTCGATTCACCACCTCAAAGGGCACAGAGCGCTGGGCTTCAGCGTCTAACCACTCAACCATGAGCGCCGCGAGACGGGCCCGCTCAAGATCCAGGCACGCGGCACCCGCTCTTGCTCGCAGCGAAACCCCGCTTTGCTCTGCGTCTGCCTCCAGCGCTCTCAAACCACCGCTTACCGCTTCGTTGATCCAAGCCTGTCGCTGCTCAGGGGGCGCCTTCGCAAGGGCTTCCGAATCTTCGATCAATCCCCACAGGTAATACAGCGCCTGATGGACCAGGGCACCACGTTCCGCAGCGGAGAGCCCAACCACCACTCCTGCAGGCTCCGTGAGCTTAAGCCGGTGGTCTGTCCAAGCTTTAAAAGGACACAGCGCTTGGTTTTTTAACAGCTGGCTGCCACCTGTTATTGCCTCCGAAGACACCAGTGCCGATGCTTTATCGTCAATCCATTCAAGCACAACGTCGGGCTTAGGTGTTGCTGGAGGCACCGCGAGTACCTCAGCTGGCTGCAGATCTAAAAACTCACTGGGGTACACACCCTCCTCTCCGACGTCGGCGCTAAAACTGGCGGTCAGTGCTCCGTAGGTTTGCCGCCAACTGTGAAGCATTAGCCGAGCATGATCACGCCGCAGCTTTTCGCTCGCCTCGGCCAGCCCGAGCTCTTTCTGCAACGACGGAGGGATAAATGGCAGTAGCCTGGCGGGCTGGGGCAGCGCCTCGGCATGCAATCCACAGACCCAGACCTGATCAAAACTAAGGCCGATTGCCTCTCTGGCATCAAGAACCTGTATCGAGTGGCGCGCAGTCTGAGGTTGAAACACTGTTTCGGTTAGGACCGATTGCCATTGCTGTATCGCTTCCTGATAGGTAACGAGTCCAACCAGAGACAACGCCTGAGCCAGCATATCCAGCGACGGCTCCAGCCGCTGTATTTGCTGATATTCCATTGAATCAATATTGTGTCGAGCGGGCCACTGCCACAGAGCCAATCGGCCGCGAATCACTTCAACCCAATACTGCCCCGATTGACGCACCGCCAATTGTCGACTCTGTTCTCGTACAGCTCCTATCACAGTCGCCAGGACGGATTCCTTGGCGTGCACACTCACGCAATGTCGAAAATCTCCGGGGGCAATGTGTTCTTTTCCGAGATCGAACAAGGCGCTGACCAGTCTGAGACCCGCCGGCGTCTCCGCGAAACCCGCAGGCAATAAAAACGGAGAATTTAACAAGGTCAGGCATTCCTGACGGGTGAGCGGAAAAAGGCCGGCTCGCAGCCCTAGCAGAGCATCCCGATACATAGGGGTGGCAGCGAGTGAAACACCCGATGAGAAGTTAACCGGTAGCCGATCATAACGCTCACCCAAGCAATCAAACTCACGGCGTAAAAAATATTCGAGGCGCTGGCGTTGACTTGCCGTGTCAAGCAAGACAATGGCGCAGCGACGCTCTTTCTCAGCAAACTGCTTGTAAGCCCATCGAGATACGGCGGCGAGCTCGGCGTCCGGTTCACTAAACTTACTGCCACTGATCTTCAAGTTGTCGGTGGTTAATGACGGTTCAGGTGACTCCGATGACGGAATAGCCTGCACCGCCCCCAGATGATCAAGGAGTCGGTCAAACAAGGGCGGCATTGGAGGCATATGAAAGAGGATCACGGGCTGTGGCTCCGGTCGCTCCAATGTCAGAAGCTGATGGTATGCATCCTCACGAGTAATAGCTTGCTTAGCGAGCAAAAGTCTTTCAAACCCACGCACCCACTCGACAAATATTTTTCCGTCGAGGTCAAACTGAAACTGTGCATTGTCGAAATAACGATTCCCTGTCGCCGAATAAAGCATGACCGCGCGTCGACTTTGACTCGCGCGCTCGGCAGCTACCGAAGGTCGGAGCAGCCTGAAGTCCCCGGATATCTCCAAACTTTCATCGATCACCTGCCGCCATAAAAGTCGCTCCTCATAGCGAGTAAGCACACGGCAAACGGGTAATACACCTCGCTCAACTTGCCCGCGCCACTGAGCTTCAAACCATGCCTCAATCGGCAGCACTGCACTTGACCGACCCTCGACCACGGAGTGACCCTGCTCGCGCTGTGCGACCAGCCTCGCGATCTTAATTTCACGGGCAAGACGTAAACTGTGGGTAAGAACCAAATCACCTTTATCAAGAAACGGTTGAACCTGACTCAGATCGACATATTGCGTCATAAGGGCGCGGTCCGACTGCCAAAACGGGCCATGACTCTCTCGCCATAAGTGTTTACACTTCGCAGCCCCGCGCAGTGTGGTCGTGCCATTTGGGCCCGCTGATTAGTCACTGGGTGAAACTCGATGAAAAGGTTTATCAAAAGCTAACATGTCCAAGCCAAGCATTCACAACGTCAACGTTGCCTCGCAGAAGATTTTAGTCGCACCTGCCGCTTTACGCGACACTGTGACCGTAAGCGATGCTATTTACCAGCAGGTTGAGGCGACTCGAAACACCATTGAGGCCATTCTGGATCGCAAGGATCCCAGACTCATGGTAGTCGTTGGGCCTTGCTCGATACACGATGTTGATGCGGCGATGGAGTACGCCGCACGGCTCAAGGCCTTGAGCACTGAAGTGCAAAATGTCTTGTACTTGGTCATGCGCGTGTATTTTGAGAAACCCAGGACAACCGTTGGTTGGAAGGGGCTCATCAATGATCCGCACATGGACGATTCTTTTGATATTGAAGCTGGGCTGACCCTCGGCAGAACCCTGCTGCGAGACATACTCACGCTGGGACTCCCCACCGCAACGGAAGCCCTCGACCCGATTACCCCGCAGTATTTGCAAGATTTGATCAGCTGGTCTGCCATCGGAGCACGCACCACTGAATCGCAAACCCACCGCGAGATGGCGAGCGGTTTATCGTCAGCGGTGGGTTTCAAAAACGGTACCGATGGCGGACTGGAGGTCGCGATTAATGCCATGAAGTCCGTTTGCAACCCACACCGATTCCTGGGCATCAACAGTGAGGGAAAGGTGTCGGTATTCGAGACCCGCGGGAATCGATACGGACACGTTGTGCTTCGTGGCGGGAGTGCCGGCCCTAACTACGACAGCGTTCATATCGCTCAGTGTGAATCCGCATTGGACAAGGCCGGACTCAGTAAAAACATTATGGTTGACTGCAGCCACGCCAACTCGGACAAACAACCTGAGTTACAACCTCTGGTAGCCAAAAACGTCGCCCACCAATTGATTGAGGGTAACGAATCCATCATCGGCCTGATGCTGGAGAGTCATTTGCACAGCGGTAATCAGGCTATACCCGATGACTTGGCGGACCTACGCTATGGGGTATCGGTCACCGACGGATGTATCGATTGGGACACGACCGAGCAACTGCTGCGTGACCTCGCCGAGGTGCTCGCACCTATTGTAGAGAAACGCGGGGAAAACGGCACTCCTCAGTAGTAAGCCTGACTCCTGTCGGTATGATCCGTGGAATCGCGAACGCCCGCTAGCTCCGGGACTTGTTCAAGCAGAGTTTTTTCAACGCCATCTTTGAGCGTGATACTCACCGCGCTGCAACCCTGACATCCTCCGCCAAACTGCAGGATCGCAAACTGATCCTCAGTGACCTCTACAAGCGATACTTCGCCACCATGGGCCGCGAGCGAGGGGTTCACCTCGTTGTAAAGGATATAGTTGATGCGGTCCTCGACCGGACTGTCATCACTGACCCGGGGCATTTTTGCATTTGGCGCTTTGATCGTGAGTTGGCCACCAAATTTATCTTTGTTGTAGTCGACCAACGCGTCTTCCAGGAAAGGGATGCTTCGTCCCTGAAACCACGCTTTAAACTGACCGTAGTCTTCCTCGACATCCCCCTCCTGAATGTCCTCTGAACGGCAGTAGGCAATACACGTTTCGGCGCGGGGTGTTCCCGGGTTGTTGATAAATACCCGCACGCCCAGAGCACCTTCCTGCTTGCTCAACAGTTCTTCCAGGTAATCCCGTGCCGATTCAGTAATGGTAATCATGTCGCTATTCCACGTGTTTTGGGGGCTGAGCGGCAATACCTGACCGCCACGCTAGGTTACCACAAGCCCACAGCTTACAGGTGGCTCCGTGCTGCGGTAGCATTAAATCAAATTATTTTGATCTAATGCTCTTATTAATCAATTTATTTTGATATATTGGCAAAAAGTAGACAGGGCTAGCCCGTATGGACCGTCATTTCCTAAAAACTCGCTACACCCATAGCAGTGCGCCCGCACTGCTGGCCGCTTTGCAGGAGCGAATCCTCGTACTAGATGGCGCGATGGGGACCATGATTCAAGCGCTTGCCTTCGATGAGTCGGCCTACCGGGGGACACCGTGGGCGGAGCATCCTGTCGACCTTCAGGGCAACAACGACCTTCTCAACCTGACCCAGCCCGAGGCAATCAAGGGGATTCATCTTGCCTATCTGCGCGCCGGCGCCGACATCATCAG
>CBFHQV010000072.1:0-11516 GCA_965658055.1 Luminiphilus sp.
CAACGAGCCGTCCACGGATCCGCCGGGTGGACGAATGCCACAGCCTCGGCGGCTGGGGTGGCCGCAAGCCAGCTCCACATTGTCGATCATGACATGGGCGCTTGAGCTGGGCTCGAAAACAAACAGATTCATAACACGGCTGGTATCGAGGCGCCGCTGTCCCGAATTCGCTAGCAGATCGTTTACCTGCACGCTCATGGTGAACCACTGATCCAGCGGCATGTCACTCACCTTTAGCTCTTTAAAACCAAGGGCCGGATACCCGCTGTCCATCTTCACCTGAATGGTGCTGTCGAGGTCGGTGCCCGCCGAATCGATGTACATATCAAACTTCAATTCACCGGCATGAATTTGGTAATACAAGGGGTTGTTGCCAAAACCAAACAGCGCTGTCGGCTCCTCATCCACCGCCGAAATAGCGATATTGCCGGCATTGGAGGTAACCACCTCGATCACCGCACCTCGATCCGTTTCGGTTTCTATTTCGGCAAAAGTCAGCGATCCGTCGTTGTCCCAAGGCGAAGAGACTACGAGCTCGCGGGTGACCGTATCGGCGCCAACCACCCAAGACAGCGCATCGGCGCCGTTGGTATAGAGCGGGAACGCGATTTCATAGGGTGCTTGCGCGCCGGGCGACTCTACCGTGCGGTCTGCCTCGCTGTTACAGCCAGAACCGCTCGCTTGGTTATAGGCACACTCGTAGACGCGAATGTAGTCTACCTCCATCGCCGAGGGGATAGCGCCGGGACCGACGTTACCCGGCAAGTTGCCGCCTACGGCCAGGTTAAGCAGCAAATGAAAATCTCGATTGAACGGGGCAGCACCGGCGCCGCGCTCGTAGCCCACGTCGGTACCACCGTAGTAATAGGAGTACCAGTGCTCGGCATCCACCGTCATAAAGTTCCGATCATCGACAAACCAGCGGACGTAATCTTCAGTCCACTCAATCGCGTAAATATGGAAATCGTCGCCAGGATTCTCGACGCCGATGCTCTCGGTAGTTGTTTGGTTCAGAGGCCAGGCAAATCCGTGGTGAAGAGAGGCGTAATAGTTCTCATCCGCCGTGCCCGCGTTCACCACCTCCATAATGTCGATCTCGCCGCCGGATGCCCACCCGCCAAAGCGATCATCGCTGGGCAGCATCCAGAATGCCGACCACAAACCCTTACCCGAGGCTGACTTGATGCGGGCCTCGACCCGACCGTATTGGAAATCGAGCTTGCCGAGGGTTCGAATTCGACCCGAGGTGTACGGAAAACCAGCGACAACTTGTTCAGCGCGAGCCTCTACTCTCAATATGCCGTCGCCTACAACAAGGTTATCTTCGGTGTACCACTGCAGCTCATCATTACCCCAGCGGGCAAGGCCGTACTCACTGCCATCTCCCGTCTGGATATCCCAGTTACCCGTGTCTAGCGCATCGCCATCGAATTCATCGCTCCAAACCAGCGTCCACTCGGCACTGGCCTCCGGGTAGAAGGGATCCACCACTGGGGATTCGGCACCGCCGCCGCCGCAGGCGATGAGCGCCGCCGACACTGTGGACACGAACAAAAGGCGCACACGCGCGATGGCTAGAGACATGAGGAAAACCGCCACGTTAAAGTTATTGGGAGTGATAACGCAATTAACCCACACCCAAGAGCTTGGATTAACTGAAAGTCGACAATCTGGACTGTCAACAGGACGAGCAGGACAGGCGTCCCGCGCCCTTTTCCCGTGGGTTATAGGCGACTTTCAGCGCAGCCTAAACCTCAGTTTATGACCCAGATCAGGCCAGCAAATGTTGGATTGCTACCCGGTAATTTCGACTAACTTTGAGCGCCGACCCCGACGAGGTGTGGAGCAATGCCTCGCCCTTGGGCAGGCCCTCTACCCGCTCTATACGATTGACATTGACGATTGTCGACCTGTGAATCCGCGCAAAGTACGCGGGCAATCGCTGTTCCAGTTCTTTCATGGTGGAGCGGAGGATATGCGTCTCGCCCCCGGCGTGGACACACATGTAATCCCCCGCGGCATCTATCCAATCGATCATCTCATACTCGAGCAAAACCGTTTGCTGCCCGTCCTTGATTGGCAGCTTCGCGATGTGGTCGGCGCTCAACCCAGAGAACTTGGCATCAGCGCCCACTTTTACCCGAGCCGCCTCCATCGCCGCCAAAGCCGGCGCTTTGGCTGACTCAGCGGCGCGGTCCTCCATGTCGTCGAGATAGCGTTGCGACAACCAACGCTCCCGCGCCCTCCCCAGCGCTTCTTCCACCCGCGGGTTTTCGAAGGGTTTTAAGATGTAGTCAACCGCATGCAGCTCAAAAGCTTGCAGCGCAAAGTCATCAAAGGCGGTGGCGAAAACAATGAGCGGCATGGCGTCACTCTGAAGTCGTTTGACCACGTCAAACCCGTTGAATCCAGGCATTTGTATATCCAGGAATAGCACATCAACCGGGGTCGTGAGCAGGCCTGTTAGCGCTTCTCGGCCATTTTTATAGAGACCGACCACCTCAGTGTCCGGGACTTTTGCGACAATCCCCTTGAGGTAATCGAGACTCAGCGGCTCGTCATCGACGATCGCTACAGTCATGATGTCAGCCATACTGAAGCACCTCCACAGCGGGCATGGTAATGTTTATTTGTAGTCCGCCAAGCTCGGAACGCGATGAGCTCACATCGCCGCTGTCGCCGTACAGATTTTTGAGCCGTTCACGGGTGTTTCGCAAGCCAACCCCGGCCCCGTCCACCTTCTCGAGCACAGCCGAGTCACCGCGGCTCGCGGCTTCTGCGTTCCCAGTATCCTCGACCCGAATTTGAATGCCTTGATCAATAGCCTGCGCGCTAACGCGAATTTTGCCGCCCTCTTCGCTGCGTCCAATAGCGTGCTTTATCGAGTTTTCTACCAGGGGCTGAAGCAAGAAACTCGGCACCGCCAGTTGGCTCACCGCTGGATCGATAGAAAATTCCACCTCCAACCGATCCGCGAAACGCACACGCTCGATATCAAGGTATAGCTCCAAAGCATCACACTCTTCGCTGAGCGAGACAACGTACTTGCCATCGCTGTCCAATGAAAAACGGAGAAAAGCGCTGAGCTTGGCCAACATACTCTTAGCATCATCATGACGCTCTGCTGCAATCAGGGCCGTAACGGAATTTAAGGTATTAAATAGAAAGTGCGGGTTCAGCTGGTACCGAAGAAGCTTGAGCTGGGCATCCCGGGTCTCGGACTTGGCGATAATCATATCCATCGCCTCACGCCGCTGCCGCAACTCATACTCGAGTAACGTTTGCCGCTGCCGCTGAAGCAGCTGGTAGTACTTGATACCGTGGTACAGCGCGGCCCACGTCACAAAAACGAAGATGGAGGGAAACAGCCAGCCGCCAAAATCCGGCCACAGGCCAGTCTCTCCGGTCAACGCCATGAAGATAACGAGCCGCATGACCGCCCAAAGCGCCGACAAAAGCAGGGCGGCAGCGACCGCTACCACCACCCGCCGCCACACCGGCCAATGCCAAATACGCTGGTAGCAATATCGAAGGGGTAAGGTGAGCAACATGCCGAGTAGGGACTGGGTAGCGTTATGCGTAAGGTACGACAGCTCGAACTGATTGTAAGGCAAGCTGAGACTCAAATAAGTAATGATCGAGAGACCCAACCAACCCATCACCTGCAGCGGCCAAAACAAATTGCCAGTGAGCGGATTGCGCCAATCCACCGGAGACTCCGTCGCCGTATCCAGAGGCATTGCGGGGGTAGAAGATGTCATATTACTGGTCAGTCCATCACGATCAATGTCTTCTGTCCCGTCGCTTTCTTGCCGTAGAGTTTCACCGCCTCGCTATCCAGCGCGTGAGTGAGCGCCACCTTGTCTGAATATTCGCTTGCAAAAGTTGTCTTCAGGCCCGCAACCACACGCTGTTGCATCGCGATCATCCGCTCAAGTCCGGCACGGCGCTGGAGAAAAGGAAATAGCAACCAGCCGCTCAGACTCCAGGAGAAACCATAACCCCGGGTGAGGGTTGTCGGTGACGGATCCAACATGCCATAAATATAAACCTGCTTATGCTCGTCAGACCCATAGCGGCTCCATGTGGTCATCCGCTTCTGGGCCGCCGTCTCCATCGCTCCAAACAATTGGTTGGAAAGTGTTCCACCACCTATCGGATCAAACGCCAGGGTTGCGCCGGTGGCTTCAATGGCGGCCAACAGATCCTGCGAAAAGGATGCTTGACTGGAATCCAGAACATAGGTGGCGCCCTGGCTTGTTAATAAATCAGCCTGTTTTTGTGAGCGCACAATATTGACCAGCGGTACACCGTCCTCAAGACAAATCCTGTTGAGCATCTGCCCCAGATTAGACGCCGCCGCCGCATGAATAATGGCCTTGTGTCCCTCCATCTTCGCGGTTTCAACAAACCCCAGCGCGGTCATTGGATTGACAAAACAAGATGCTCCCTCCTCAACGCTCACGTCATCGGGCAGGGGCAAGCATTGCATGGCCGGCAGTACGCGGTAATTGGCAAACAATTCACCACCAAAGACGCCAACTCGCTTCCCCATCAGCGCCTGCGCAGCATCAGAATTGCCTGCGGCGACGACAGTACCTGCCCCTTCATTGCCGACCGGAAGCCACTGATTTAAACGGCTGGCCATGGCCCGTAGCATGGGCTCGGGAGCTGCCAGAGTGACCGACGGATAACCGTTGCGCTCGCCCTGCTCTACCGCATCGGTGTCGAGGACACCAAACATAAGGCCCAGGTCAGAGGGATTAATCGGTGCCGCTTGCACCTGAATCATGACCTCATCAGGACTCGGCTCGGGTATGTCTACCTCAAAAAACGCGCACTCGATGTTGCCACTGTCGTGGAGGCATGACTGCAGTTGTAGACTTTTCATGGAGACCTCTTTAATTAACCTGACGTGATTAGCCATTCGTGGGGCCGCAGTATGTCAGGTTTCCTGCCCGACTGCAGGTCGTAAATCACCGTGTACGCTAACACCGCCTGCACGTAGTCGCGGGTTTCCTTGAAGGGCAAACTCTCGATCCACTGATCAGCCGGCATGGCCGTCCGCCATCGATCAACGCGATGCGGGCCCGCGTTATACCCCGCCAACGCCATGGCGCGGTTATCGTCAAAACGGTCCAGCAGCTGACGATAGTAGTGGCTGGCAATTCGGGCGTTGTACTCGGAGACCAACAGCTTGGCCCGCTTCCAGGGGAGCTTGAGCTGCCCGGCAACCTGCTTGCCCGTGCCCGGCATCACTTGCATCAAGCCCAAGGCGCCCGCCCCTGACTCGGCCGCTGGGTACATGGCGCTCTCGCGACGTGCAATGGCCTGAAGTTCACTGGTCGTGACCCCCTCTCTTGAGGCCAGCTCACTCAAGAGTTCCTCGAAGGCCAGAGGAAACCGCGCGGCGATGTCATCCCACGCGCCAGCTCTAATCGAGGTGGCAATGCTCAAATCAAACCACTCTTGTTCCAGTGCATAGTGCATCGCCCGTTCTCGCTCAGCGCGATCCATGGTGTCGACAAGGAACAACCATTCTGCCCTCGCCTCCGGCCAGCGATTCAATAGCGCCAGTTCTCGCATGCGGGCAAGTACCTTGTGGGCGTGTAATGCCGGCTGCCACGGATCTATCCGGGGTTGCTCGGCAGCCAGTTGGTAGTGCTCCCCCATCCGTTGCGCCGACAGGTAACCGTGGAAGCTTCGATTGCCTGCAAGCTCAGTAAAAATGGCGCCAGCGGCCTCTCGATCACCCGAGGCACTCATGGCGCGCGCCGCCCAGTAGCGCCACGTGTCCGAGGATCGTCGCTCTGGGCTCAGCCACTGCACGCCGTCAAGGAGCGCTGACCAGTGGCTCTCGGCCACCTGGTTGCGCAGATAGATTTCTGTGAGTTCGTCATCGCGCAGCCGGGCTAGTCCTTCACCAATCCAGGCTTCGACCGGCGAATTTTTAGCAAACAGGCTGTGTCGAATAATCATTGCTTCAATGGCTTCGACTTGCTGATCAGACAGCGGCTGGCGCGCTCGAACACGCTCTAGCGCAAGCCGCCCCTTTTCGGGATTCACCCGCGCCAGCCGGCGAACCCCAACCGTGACCAGCTGCGCGTGAACCGGGCTTGGTGAGTGGGTATCGCGAAGCAAGCGCTCGGGATAGCGATAAACCTCTGCCAACTCGGTCAACAAGGGCTGCAACTGCTCGCTGGCAAATCGACCGACGTAGGCAATAAGGTGCGGGGAGCGACTATCAAAGGCCTTTAACGCCCGCGACCAGATCAATGGATCGGTCGGGCCCGGCCCGTCGACCATCCAGCGCTTGAATAGGGGGTCACAGGCCTCATGCTGGGACTCCCCCACATTCCACAACCGCTCCGCGCCCAGCCATGCCGTCGCGGTATCGCCCGCGCTGCGCTTCGCTCGGTAGAAATAGCACTGCAGCTCGGTGTCGTTAGGCGCATCGCTCGCGATCGCCAAAAACCCCTGCCAATGACGGTTACGGCCTTTGCTCTGCAGGTAGCGATGAAGAAAGCTGTCATGAAGCGGTGTCGATTGCACCTCGGCTAGAAACCGACGCGCCTCAGCGGGAGTCACGGTGTGCAACGTCGACAGGAGACGGTCGTACTCAAGGTACTGAAGCAAGGGGTAGCCATCGAGCTGCCCACGTAGCCGCCTGAAGGCTGGCCCCGCGCCGGTTTTCAGCTCCGACGACGCTCGCTGAAACATCTCACGCTGGATCTCGAGAGAACCAGCCGGAGTGTTACCATGCTGAGCGGCTGTCTCCAGAGAGAGGAATAAGACGATGCCACAAAACCATGAAACCGCTTGCGCTGACACGTTATGCCGTCCTCTCTCCATTTAGCTCTCACTACGCATGACGCAGAATGCACCGAGCAGCGCTAATTTTCAAACGACACAGTAACCACGACAACGCTAAAATTGGAGACGCTTTTTCCATCATGAAAACGCCAGAGGCAGAAACAGTCGATCAACCTATCCGCTTGACCCAGTTTAGTCATGGGGCCGGCTGTGGCTGCAAGATTGCCCCCGACGTACTCGCCACTATCCTGCAGGGAAGTGTCGTGGAAAGCGACAGCACATCGAAGCTACTGATAGGCAACAACACCCGGGATGACGCCGCAGCGGTTGATATAGGCGATGGTCGTGCAGTGCTAAGCACGACGGATTTCTTCATGCCCATTGTCGATGATCCTTTTGATTTCGGTCGTATCGCCGCCACCAATGCCCTGAGTGATATTTATGCCATGGGCGGCACTCCACTCATGGCGGTGGCTATCCTCGGCTGGCCCGTTCAATCGCTGCCCGCGAGCGTCGCCAACCGAGTGGTTGCCGGCGGTCGAGCCGCCTGCGCCGAGGCCGGTATTGCGCTGGCCGGAGGCCACAGCATCGACAGCCCTGAGCCCATTTTTGGCCTCGCTGTGACCGGAGAAGTGAGTCACAGCCACCTCAAGAAAAATGTGGGCGCCCAACCGGGAGATCTTTTGTTCCTGACCAAACCCCTCGGTGTGGGGATCTACACCACCGCGGAAAAACAGGACAAGCTGGAACAGGTTGATCAGGGCGTGGCGACACGACATATGTGCCAACTAAACCGAGTGGGCACCGATATTGGCGCCATAGAGGGTGTTCATGCCATGACCGATGTCACCGGCTTTGGCCTGGCGGGACACCTTGTTGAAATGTGCGAGGGTAGTGAGGTGCGAGCCATGCTTTCGAGAGCGCTAATCCCGACGCTGCCCAATGTTAAGTCCTATATCAGCAAAGGCTGTATCCCCGGGGGAAGCGAGCGCAACTTCTCCGCCTATGGACATAGGATCGATCCAACAGATCATGAGACGAGGACACTTCTCTGCGATCCTCAAACAAGTGGCGGGCTATTAATTGCCGTGGCACCAGAATCGGTAGCAGCACTGCAGCAATGCTTTCAGAACGCGGGAATCGAGGGCTTTCAAATCGGTGAACTTCTCCCCTTAAGGGACAGTGCTACCCTCATTGGTCTGAGTGATTCTCCAAGCTGATCCGCCGTGGGGACCTAGCATGTGGAACCGGGTTTAAAATAGATGCATGAAACTAGTCAATAATTTTAACGAAATATTTCTCAATGACATTCCGTTGATCGATACACGAGCGCCCGTTGAATTCAATCGAGGTAGCGTGCCTAGTGCCACTAATCTACCGTTAATGATTGACCGCGAGCGTTCCGCAGTCGGCACCTGTTACAAGGAGCAAGGATCAGATGCAGCGGTTGGACTGGGTCACCAGCTGGTGTCGGGCGCTATTAAGGAAGAGCGGGTCAATGCGTGGATCGACTTCGTCGACCGGCATCAAGACGGCGCTCTATTTTGCTTTCGCGGGGGCATGCGATCTCAAATAAGCCAGTCATGGTTATCTGATCGGGGCATTGAATATCCGCGAATAGAAGGCGGCTACAAGGCCATGCGGCACTGGCTCATGGCCCAACTAGATCGGATTTGCGCACAGTGTGAGTTTATCGTTATCAGCGGCAAAACCGGATCCGCTAAAACCCGCCTAATCAACGAGGGTAATCACGGCAAACCCTTTGACGGCAGCTTGGACCTAGAGGGCCTCGCGAACCACAGAGGATCCGCTTTCGGCCGGCGCGTATCTGCCCAGCCAACCCAGATCAACTTCGAGCACCAACTGGCGGTGACGCTTTTAAAAATCGAACGCGACCATCCAGGTCCTATCATTATTGAGGACGAGAGCCGGCTTATTGGTCGCTGCGCCCTACCTACAGCCCTCAAAGCGCGTTTGGAGCAATCACCACTGGTAGTATTGGACGCGGAGCTCGACGCCCGGGTGACCCACAGCTTTGAGAACTACATCCTGGCAAATCTAAGCGACCTGAATGAAATCGCTGAAAATGGCGACGCCGCTTTCTCTTCGTTTTCGCAGGCTTTGCGCGACGCCCTCGCCCGGATTCGCAAGCGACTTGGGGGACTGAAGTACTCGCAGCTGAGCGAACAACTCGAGAACGCCTTGGCGGCGCACGCAAAAGGTGACAACACCCGGCATCGACAGTGGATTGAACAGCTGCTGGTCAGCTATTACGACCCCATGTATGAATATCAATTAAGTCAGCGCACCGATCGCATTTGCTTTTCTGGCAACGCGGAGCAAGTGAGCCGGTATTTGCACAACAGCCTGTGATTTCAGCTAGCGCTGCAACAAACTAAGTATCTCGACGTGAGGCGTCTGAGGAAACATATCGAGGGCAGCAACCTGCGCAAACGAGAAACCTGCGTCGATAAATGCGGCGCTGTCTCACGCCCAGGTTGCCACGTTACAGGATATGTAAATAACAGTTCGCAGCCGCGGTAAGCCTGCCACCAGCGTCTGCGTCAGACTCATCCCCTCTCTAGGAGGGTCCATAACCAATACCTCGCTTGAGGTCATAGCAGCCACGAGTGCATCAACCTCTTTCTTTTGAAAAAGATCGCAGATCCGGGTTTCCACGCCAGGCCAGTGATGCTCCGCTATCGACTGCACACTTTTAATATCAGCCTCGACAGCAGTCACCGTGGCAAACTTGGCGGCGAGTACTTGTGTCAGGTTGCCATTGCCCGCAAACAATTCCAGCACCTCGGCAGAATCATCTGCTAGGCCGACAACCTGCTCCAGCCAATCGAGCAGCCGCAGGTTTTGCGCGTCATTAGCCTGGCGAAAAGGCAGTCGCACATCCACAGACGGCTCCTCGGAAGCCTCGTCAATGTGGAGATTGACCCAATGTTTGCCCCTGCGCTTGTCACTGGACCAGCGCCTGTTGGGCAGGGTCTGGCGCAAACTTGCAAGGGTTTTTTGATTCTTGTTAGACAATACCGGGCAATCCAAAATATCGACGAGTTCGTGGCTTCCGCTACCAAAGAAACCCAACTTTTTACCGTCGGTCTTGAATTGCATCCTGTTGCGATAACCCCATGGCGAGTCCGCTTTAATTAAATCTACTTCCACACCAGATTTCGGCTGCAATTTATCGAGGGCTCCTTTGACGCGCTGTCGCTTCACGTCACATTGCGCCTCGTAACTCATAAAAGCCCATGGGCACCCGCCACACTCAGCGGACGAAAAACCATGGTGACCACAGGGCGCTCGTCGACGTGCGGGACTTGCTTCTATTACCTCTGCAGCGACGCCAACACCCACGCGGCCCTCTGTCCCTGTTGGCGAAACAACCACAGTTTCTTCGGGCCATGCGCCGGCCACGAAGAACGTTTTCCCATCTTCACGGGATACAACACCACGGCCATCGCTGATTAAATCCCTCACTTTCGCCGTAAAGGGGGGCTCAGTAGCTTGTCGGCGCCTATTGTTTTTCATTATTGCTCTGTCTTTTGGCATACTTCCTCATAAGCCCTCGTAGTTAAACAGGATATAACTACTGCCTCCTAAGCGGTGATTCCAGGTTCGAGTCCTGGCGAGGGCACCAGACGCAAGCCGCATCGTGCGCGTTAAGTCAGCATACAACAATAAGGGTTAGACCATGGGCGTATCGGAAAGCAGCAAAACAAGCATGCGCAAAGTTGCGCTTACCTCGCTCGCGGGCACCAGCATCGAGTGGTATGACTTCTTTCTGTATGGCACAGCAGCGGCAGTTGTTTTTCCTAAGGCGTTTTTTCCGCAAGACCTACCCGCTATGGTCTTGCTGATCATCTCCTTCAGCACGTTTGCTGTGGGGTTTATTGCTCGCCCGGTCGGCGGCTTGATTTTTGGCCATTTTGGCGATCGCATTGGTCGTAAGCGAACCTTGGTGGTCGCACTTATGATGATGGGGGCCGCCACTACCTTAATCGGGCTGCTGCCGACCTACGCCACAATCGGCGTTGCCGCCCCACTCTTACTCGTATTGCTACGCTTCATTCAGGGTCTCGCCATTGGTGGCCAGTGGGGCGGCGCCATGCTCTTGGTGACGGAAAGCGCACCCGCCGACAAGCGAGGTTGGTATGGTGCCTACGCACAAGCGGGAGCGCCAGTGGGAGTCATACTGGCTAATCTGGCGTTCATCGGCGTCAGCCTAAGCATGAGCGATGAGGCGTTTATGGCCTGGGGCTGGCGACTGCCCTTCATCGCTTCAATTGTGCTTATCATTATTTCACTGTACGTTCAGCTTCGGCTCGAAGATACCGACGCATTTAAGACCCTGAAAGCCGCTCAAGACAGTGGCGACGCTGCCGTACAGGTAAAACGTTCGCCGGTAATTGAGGCGTTGCAACGCTATCCACGCCGCATCGCACTTGCGGCTGGTGCTTTTCTATCGGTTCAGGTGACGTTTTATATCCTGATCGCCTTTGCTGTCGCCTACGGCCTGAACTCTCCCACCGTCGACTTGACGCGGGATCAAATGCTGACAGCTGTACTCATTGCTAGCGCTGTGATGGTGCCAACCCAGTTCTATTTTTCTGGTCTTTCAGACCGCATCGGCAGAAAAAATGTCTATCGCGCGGGGGCGCTGTTGACGGGCCTCTGGGGCTTTGCGTTGTTTC
>CBFHQV010000073.1:0-11459 GCA_965658055.1 Luminiphilus sp.
GGCCTGTCGATCGAAGCGGCGTCGGCGTATCAGGCGAAAACACCGCCGCCCCTGACCGATGTGTTGGTCAACATCTTCCCGTCAAATCCTTTCTCGGCGATGGCCAAGGGCGAGATGCTGCAGGTGATTGTCTTTGCGCTATTGGTGGGTTTTGCCCTCACCCGCGCGGGGGAGGCGGGCCAGCGCATCGCCAGCTGGTTTCGGGATATGGAAGTCGTGGTCATGAAGATGGTTGGTGTCATGATCGAGCTGGCCCCCTGGGGCGTGTTCGCGCTGCTAGTAAAACTGTTTGCCACCATGGGGTTCAGTACCATTGCCAATTTGGCGGCGTATTTTCTAACCTTATCGGGTCTGCTTATTTTCCACGGTATTGTGGTTTATTCGCTGCTCTTGAAAACAACCACCGGACTAAACCCTGGATTGCTTCGCGCCAAGATGCGCCGGGTGTGGGCGTTTGCTTTTTCCACGGCATCCTCCGGCGCAACCCTGCCGATTACTTTGCGCACGGTGGAAACCCGTTTAGGCGTACCTAAAAGCGTTGCCGGTTTTGCCGTCCCGCTTGGTGCCACTATCAACATGGATGGCACCGCTATTATGCAGGGCGTCGCCACGGTGTTTATTGCTCAGGTGTATGGCATTGACCTTACCGGATCACAGCTGCTGATGGTGATACTCACCGCGACCTTGGCATCGATCGGCACAGCGGCAGTCCCGGGGGTTGGCTTGATTACGTTGTCATTGGTATTGACGCAAGCCGGGCTTCCGGTCGAGGGCATCGCGTTAATCATTGGTGTGGATCGCTTACTCGATATGATTCGAACCGCAGTCAATGTCACCGGAGATGCGACCGTGGCCACGATTGTCGCCTATAAAGAAGGGCAGCTCGACGAGGCAGTCTACAACGACCCCGACGCCGATCATGATGCCGATCAACCAGCGGCTAATGCACAAACAAGCGCAGCAACTAGCGGGACATCCAGCACAACAACCAGCCCAACAGAAAAGCCAGCACTATCCATGGAGAAGTTATGACTCTTGCCGTCACCGTTGTACCGGTAACGCCCTACCAGCAAAACTGCTCGGTGGTGAAATGCGAAACCACGGGTAAAGCCGCGATTGTCGACCCGGGCGGTGATATCGATCGCATTCTCGCCGCGGTTGAAAAAATGGGGGCGACGGTCGAGAAGATTTTGTTGACCCACGGCCACATGGATCATTGCGCTGCCAGTGACGTCCTGCGGCAACAGTTGGGTGTGCCCATAGAAGGTCCGGAACAGACGGACCGCTTCTGGATCGACAAGTTGCCCGAGTGGTGCCAGATGGCCAACTTTCCCCACGCTGATGCGTTCGAGCCCGATCGTTGGCTGAAGGATGGTGAGACGGTGACGGTGGGAGAGGCGACGCTGCAGGTGATCCATTGCCCCGGGCACACCCCCGGACACGTGGTGTTTGTTCACGCGCCCCATAAAATTGCCTGGGTGGGAGACGTGATCTTCGCGGGATCCATTGGGCGGACTGACTTCCCGATGGGGGATCACGACACCTTAATCAGTTCCATTCGTGACAAGCTGTTTCCACTCGGGGACGACATGCAGTTCATTCCGGGTCACGGTCCCAACTCGACCTTCGGTCGAGAGCGAGCATCTAATCCTTTTGTGGCCGATACCCGCTTCGGCTGATCGGCTCGGGAATCTCAGTCGGCCACAAAGCCTTCCCAGCTGGCCATGTAATCGATAAACGCCGGTCCGAGACCCTCCGCCTGCAAGTAGTCTCGCGACACGGGCAAATCACGCATGGCAAACCCCGGGTCGGCCATGGCGCGTTGGGGAAAGTCATGGTGAAGAATCGCACCCCGGCCGACAATGACAAAATCGAGTCCTTTATCCAGCACTTCCTGACACTGGGCGGCGCTATACAATTTACCGGCGCCACCCAGAGCAACCCCGTCTCTGGGTAAATCGGTAAAAATCTCAAGCAGAGACTGCCCGTTGAAGGCGTCCTCATGCGCGGGCTTGGTCACGTCCCACAAGGACATGTCGACATAGTCGACCCGCTGATCTATCAGTAAGGCGGCGGCGAGATCTCTGATCTCGGCGGTGTGAACTCCGAAGCGCTCGGGGGAGAGGCGAATACCGACGCTGAATGTTCGACCACAGCCGGCGTTAATACCTTCGATGATTTCAAATAAGATGCGTGCCCGGTTCTCGGGGTCGCCACCGTATCGGTCTTCTCGGCGGTTGTATTCGGGGCTCAAGAATTCGGACAGCAGGTAGCCATGGGCGCCGTGTAATTCCACGCCATCAAAACCCGCTTGCTGGGCTCTCGCTGCGGCGCTGACGAAGTCGTCGACCAGTGCCTGAACCTGTTCGGCAGTCATGGCCTTGGCGCCGGTTTTTTCATCGTCAGAGGGGCACTGCGGGACACCATCGCAGTAGTCGGCTTGGGAGCGCATCCCGCTGTGCTGCAACTGAACCACGGCATGACTGCCCTGCGCCTTGATGCCCGCCGCGAGTCGGGTCAGACCGGGGATGTGGCGATCGTCGTGGGCACCCAGCTGGCCGGGAAAGCCAACACCGCTGTGTTGAACCGAGGCGGCACACGTCATTGTTAGGCCAAAGCCACCCTGTGCTCGCATACACAGCCAGTGATATTCGTCATCACCGAGCGTGCCATCGGTGGCGCTTTGCAGGTTGGTCAGGGGGGCCAGAACAAACCGATTGGCCAGAGTCGACCCGTTACCTAGGGTCAGTGGGTCAGCGAAAGAAGTCATCACTACAAGCTCGCGGGCGTTTAGAGGCCCGCGAGTTTATCAAACTTCTGGCTTAGCCAACCCGCGCCATGCTCAGATTGACCCCTTTCACGCGGGTTTTTTTGAGATGCCTGAGAATTTGCTTGGGCATGCCCTCGGGCAGGTCGATGGTCGAGCACTCATCCAGAATATTGATGGTGCCGATGTAATCTCCTTCAATCCCCGCTTCATTGGCAATCGCGCCGACTAGCTCACCGGGTTTAACGCCATGCTTTCGACCCACAGAGACACGAAAGCGCTCCATGGGGACGTCAGGGTGATTCTTCAGAGGGCGCGCCTGCCCCAAGCTAGCTTCATCGTTTGATACTGAATTGCCCTGTAATGCCTGACGCCGCTCCCGCCGATTGGGCGGACGGCCATCGTTATCATTGATAGGGGCTTTGTCTTGGTTTGGAAATAGCGGCGTGACTTTTTTCGACTTGTTATCGTGTTTCGATTTGGCCTCTTGCCGTTCGGTTGATCTCGGTGCCTTTGTGGCGTTTGTGTTGGTCGGTTGAAGCAACCCCGCAAGGGCGATTGCAACCGCACGAGCACCCCCCTCAGTCTCTTTACAGAGCGTATCAACGAGCGCCGCCATCGCAGGATCCGCATCCTGAGCCAGGGCGGTCCGCACCGTATTGGCAAAGGCTTCGCGTCGCTTTTCGTCAATGGCTAACGGAGACGGCAGGCGTATCTCAGGAATCTCCTGGCGGGTCAGGCGTTCGATATTGCGGAGCATACGACGCTCCCTTGGCGCGACAAACAGGATAGCCTTGCCTTTACGACCTGCACGGCCGGTGCGACCAATGCGGTGTACGTAGGCCTCTTCGTCGAAGGGCACATCAAAATTAATGACATGACTGATGCGATTTACATCGAGCCCCCGCGCGGCGACATCGGTCGCAACGACAATATTGACCGCACCGGATTTAAGCTGCTCGATGGTGCGTACCCGGGCTTTTTGGTCCATATCGCCGTTGAGGGGCGCAGCCTGAAAGTCGCGTTGGCGCAGTAGCTCGGCGATGGCGGCAGTACTCTCGCGGGTGCGGGTAAACACAAGAACGCCATCGGTGTCCTCATAGGCGAGCAGGCGTGTGAGCGCTTCGACTTTACTAGCGCCTTTAGCCAGCCAATAGCACTGCTCGATATTTTCATTGGTGGTCGCTGCGGCGGCCACAGAGATTTCCCGTGCGTCCTTCAAATGTTTGTTGGCAATGGCACGTACCTTAGGAGGCATCGTGGCTGAGAACAGGGCAACCTGCCGCTTAGCCGGTGTCTTGGCAAGAATTGTATCGACGTCGTCGATAAACCCCATGCGTAGCATTTCGTCTGCTTCATCGAGAACGACGGTCTGTACGCCGCTGAAATCAGCACTGCCGCGCTCGAGGTGATCGAGCATGCGACCGGGGGTCGCGACAACGATATGCACGCCTTCTTTTAGGGAGCGCAGTTGCTGGCGCATATCGGCACCCCCGCAAAGCGCCGCGACCTTAAGGCCTTTCATGCCAGCGCCGTATTGCCGGAAGGCATCGCCTACCTGAAGCGCCAGCTCGCGGGTGGGGCATAACACCAACACCTGAGGTTTACGCTCGTTAAGTTGGAGGCGAGCAAGGGCAGGCAGTGCAAAGGCAGCGGTTTTACCGGTACCGGTTTGGGCCAGCCCCACGATGTCATGGCCTGCAAGTAACAGGGGAATCGTAGTCGTTTGTATAGGCGTTGACGTGTCGTAGCCGCGCCGCGTCAGGTTTTCAAGCAAAAGATCGGGCAGGCCCAGCGTCGAAAAGAGTCGCGGGAGGGTATCGGTCGATGACATGGTGGAGTTCCTCTGGAAGGAGCGCCACACTACGCGCTGTACAGGGGATAAACAACTGAATTAAGGGGGCTTATTGCCATTAATGACAGTGATCCCTGCCCGCCTGATCCCGCCGGAGGCTAGTTTTATTGCGGCACTCGCGTGGTAACTGGATAGGGTGCGCCGGCGAAAACGGTGGCAATAACGTTAATGCTCCGAAGCGCGTCATTTGGGACCGTGAGAGGGTCGTCATCAAGGACGGTGAAATCGGCGATTTTACCGGCGCGGATCGAGCCGAGGTTATTCTCTTCACCGAGGATCCAGGCGGCATCGATGGTGACCGCGCGCAAGGCTGCTTCCCGGGATAGTGCTTCGCTTGCGATTCCTTGCTTCCCGCCGATGGTTTCGCGAGCACTGGCCGCCCACATGAGGGTTAGCGGCGACAGCGGTGCCATCGGGCTGTCCGAGTGCAGACCCAGGGGAATACCGGCTCGCTCGAGGCTGCCAAGTCGCACCATCTGCTCCGCCCGATCGGGACCGAGCCACGTCTCGGCGTACAGTTCGGAGAGAATATAGTGGTAATAGGGGTTGGCGGAAACGAGGGCGCCCAGGGCTTTGAGCTGCCGCGTTTGATCCTCGGTGCTGTAGGCAAAGTGCTCGAGGGTCATTCGGTGGTCGGCGCGTGGGGATTCGGTTAACAACTGGTCGAGTAGCTCGATAAACCAACTTGTGGCGGCATCACCGTTCGCATGGGCGTGGAGCTGAAAACCCGCGTTCCAAAATGTGCGCGCATAGTGAGCGGTGATGTCGCGGGGCGCCATCCACACGCCGCTGTGGCCATCGAGATAACCCGGTGGGCCAAACTGACTGAGGCCTGAGAAAATAGCGCCATCGAGCATCAGTTTGAAATGGTTGCCCACGCTTACGCGATCGCTGTTTTGACTTTGCCATGTGCGGACCTGGGCGAGCGCCTCCTCAGGACCTACGCCGCGATTGATAAAATCGAGAATGACGGGGGTTAAAATAATGCGTGCCGGCACAGGATGGGCCTCGGCGACGGCCCTTATGCCCGCCATTTCCTGTTCCGGATTACCGAATATGCCCGTGCCCATATCGAGCGCCGTGGTCACGCCGCTTTGATGCATCATGGCCAGAAAGTTTTGCATTCCTTTGCCATAGCGCGCGGGCTCGAAAAGGAACTGAAAAGATCCGAGCACGGCTTTCAGCCCGTTCTCATAAAAGTGGCCGCGCTCCCACGAGGCGTCATGGGCTTGTGCCGCGGCTTCCGCGGTCACGCCGAGCATGTTCCACGCCGCATCGTTGCCGATGACCTCGTGAAAGGACCGATGCCAGATGATGACCGGCTGATCCCCGAACCACTCATTGAGATCTTCACGCCATATTTCCCCGTGCCACAGGGGGTGGTAACCCCAGGCGATGAAGGGCACCGCGGTGTCGGTGTGCGCGGCGGCAAGTGCTGTGAGTTGTTGCCGGTATGCCTTGGGGGTGGTCGCGCCGGGAAATTCTCCGGTGGGCAGGGACCAGTCGTCGGGAGCGAGAAAGGGAAACTGGGTGAGCACCGCCGGCAGTGACGGGTGTACGTGGGGATCAATAAAGCCGGGGACTACTATCCGGTCTTCGAACTGACGATCAATGTGCCCACCTTTGAGCCGCAGGACCGGGGCCAGGGATTCAAGATCTCCCACCGCAACGATTCGACCATCTTCTACTGCCACTGCAGTCGCCGTAGGCATCGCGGGTTCGAGGGTGCGGATTAATTGCGCGGTATAGACGGTGACGTCGGCAGCGGCCTGTAGCGCGACGAGAGATCCTACGCAGAGCGCAACAAGGGATCGAAACAGCATAGCGAGTATCCACAGTCAGGCGTGGGAACAGTGTTACTTATTGGATGGTTTTTATCCAGTCACCGATGCGAGGCTCGCCGCTCGGATAGTAGCCGTTGATAAGCCGCAGCTGATCCTCGGCATCGGGGATACGAGCGCTCGAGGACAAGCTGTTCAGGGTTGCGCCTCGCGGGACTTGCAGGTAGTGCAGGGTGCGGCTTTCGCCTTTGACCTTTTCTCGTGCGACAAGGGGTCTAAAGCTTTCAATGATTGTCATCAAATTGGCGTCTGCTGCGGTGAGATCGGGGGCTTCGCCGGTAAAAAGAAAGCGATAGCGATGGTCGATGACCGCCAGGCGCTTGCTGATGCCCGAGCCGCTGGCGATGGCGGTGCTGCCTTTCAGGCCAAACTGATCAAGCTCGGCTTGACTGGAAAGTTCGCCGCTCGCTTGACCCGTCAAAAAGTCGCTCGGTGTGACGGCCGGGTCCACCTTGGACAGCGATAGCGTTACCTTTTCTGCGCCGTCTGCAGAGGTAGCGACGATCGACCGAGATCCCTGCTGTACGGTCCAGCCTTCGGGGTAGCGAAACGAGAAGTCGAGTTTGTTGTGATAAAAGCGGTTGGGCTCGGCCTGTGCCTGGGCGCTGGCGCCGAACACCAGGCCCTCCACCTGGGAGCGGAAGGCGCCGGGTATTTCCGGGTCCTCGGGCTGATTATCCAGGTCCAGGCTGTTCGCTGTTTTGATAACCGTCTGCAGGCGCAGGTCATTGCGAGGGTGACTGGCGTACAGACCGTGGTAGGTGCCCGTGGGTTTGCCCGAGGACTTCGCCTGAACCCGCCGGTACATTTCTTGATCCTTCAGCACGCCAATGACTGACAGCAAGGCGTCAGCCTCGTAGCCGCTTTTGTGCATAAATTCGGCACCGGCCGCATCCGCTTCGAGTTCCATATCCCGGCCGAAGCCGCTGATGACCTCGGCGCCCACCATGCGCGCGGCGTCATAAATATCGCCGCTTCCCGTCAAGATGTACGCCGTTGTCGCAAGAATCGTTGATGTGGTCGATTGGGTTTTCCGACGGCTGTGATGGCGCTCGGTAATGTGACCAATCTCGTGGGCAATCACGCCGGCCAGTTCGGCTTCGGTTTCGAGATAGGCGAGAAGTCCGCGATTAATGTAAATGTAGCCGCCGGGTAGCGCGAAGGCGTTGATGTCCGGGGAATCCAGCACGGTAAAGGAAAACGGGGCATCGGGCATCGACGAGTTGGCCACGAGTCGCTGACCGATATCGTTGATGTAAGCCGCTAGCTCCGGGTCGTCATAGATCCCGATCGCTTCAATCATCTCCCGATGTTCTTCCGGGGTGTCGTCGGGTAAATCAACCTGCCTGCCCCCGACCGTGACGGTGGGAGAGGCGGCGTGGCTGGACAACGATATCAAGAGTACCACGATGGCCGTGACGCGGCAGCTGAGAAACTTCTTTGGCGTAACCATATCTTCGCGCTCAGCGAGTCGCAGAGAGGTATTGAAGCAGTTGATCCCCCAGGCTGTCGCAAGCAGTGCCCTGCACCGGCGCGATAATGGGGATAGGGACGACAACCGCGGGCATGTAGCTCTGGCCGCTGGTGTTGGTGCTGATGCGGCCGACCTCGGTTTGATCGGTGAAATCCCAAATTGTGGCTTCATACTCCGAGGCGTTCCCCCAGGTACCGAAACCAAAGCATCCTGCACCACCGGGGCCCACGCCGCAGGTCATGGAGCCCGAACTATTGGTCTCGATAGTGGCGCCATCAATCCATATCATGTATTCCAGTTTGATATTGCTAAATTGGTCGGCGACCGGTTCTTGTGTCATAAGGCGATCAATATCCTGCGGCGCTAGCGGTGCTGTACGTGGCTCGAACCAGGGATACATCATGTTGATGAACTCGAGTTCGTGTAACACCGTGATGGAGCTGTCACCCCGACGAATATGATCACCAATACATTCGATGAAATCGAATTCGGTCTCATAATCAGGCGCGTGACGTCGACCCAGTATCACCACCGAGGAATCACCAATGCCCTCGGTGGGCTCTAAAAAAGTCATCTCATCGACCGTAGCGGTAACGCACCCCTGCAGTAGTCCCAATAACATCAAGGCGGCGACGGTAACACCCCATCGAGCTTGACCAGCTAGCCAGGCAACCCTGTGTGAGCGCGGAATGGTCATGTGGATGTCGCCCCCGCGTGGTCGGCTTTTGACGCGTCAATGGTTGATGACTCTTCACCAGTTGATGACTCTTTACCAGTTGAGGACTCTTCACCAGTTGAGGACTCTTCAACGCTGTCAGTCACCGGGGCAGGCAGCTCGGCGATGGTGTTGCCGGTATCTAGCCATTCAGCGACGGCGGGTACGCGATGGAATGAGGTGGCGAAGTTGGCGCCGGCATCGCGGAGTGCGACAACGGCGGCTAGGTTGACCGCTTCTTCGTCGGATTGCAGAAAGGCGGTCGGCGTCTTGCCGTAGGCACTCAAGGTCCAATCCGCCAGGCTTTGATTGGGGTTGTAAGTCAGCTCGCCATTACCGTGATCGTGAATGGCGTCGATCGTGACCAAACGAAACCGATACTTCATCCATATCTCGTAGACCTTGACGTTGGTATGGAGAGGAATCGTGTACTGGAGATCTTCGACGTAAGGAATAATGACGGCGTCAACCTCACTTTCTACCGCGTGCAGGGTGTCGTGGCTATCGATATGAACGACCTTGGTAAACATGCCGGTGAACAGGGTGTCCCAAAACTCGACCTGGGCAGAACCTGTTTTAACCAGCCAGTCGGTTTCTTCGCGTCCAGCGGCTTCGTCGAAGATTTCATGGTTTTTGAAGTTTTCGGTGTACACCACGCCTAGGGTAAGCGGCGTTTGCTCCATTAATGGCGAAGGGAAGTTACCTTGAACCACGACTTGCTTCGCACCACAGGCGCCCAGCGCCAGACCCAGCAGTAGGGTGAGCGTGACGCGAAGGAGGCGATCAGGGCCTGAAATCATTGAGTCCAACGAAGGTGCCACCATTGCGATAAGTCAATTCTCGCATCAGTGTAGCAAAACGAACCCCGGTAGTTTGTAGTTGGGGCGGGCGAATAAACTGGACAGGAAACCCGACAGCGTGGATTCGCACCCGTCTTTCGCCATCAAAATTGTCAGCATTGAGCTGATCTACCGTCTGCACCACGCTGCGGATGGATTCGCCGGTGAATTCGTCACCGAACACATAGATGGAAATCCTTTTATTGGGGTCATAAAAAGTTCGCACCGCGGCGGTAATGCCTTCCACCGGCGAGCTGTTCGAGAACACGTTCCAATTGGCGAGATTTCGCAATATGAGATCTCGGCGTGCCGGTGTGTCCGGTATCCACTGGCTTCGATAGCGAGAGAACAAATAGTTCCCCATGTCGTTGAGCACCTGAATTCCTTTCACTTCAGGGTAAATGTTAAGCGTGGCTTCCATCTCCCGCAGCATGCGCTCCCAAGCATAGGAAAACATGGAGCCCGAGGTGTCGATGATGAATATGATGTACTCGCTATCGACCGGAATACCCCCAATCAGCTGATTCTTCTTTTCGCTGTTGATGCCCAGCAGTCGCTTTTCCTCTTCGCTTAGCTGCTGTCGGGCGATGGCAAGCTGCTGCTGAACGATACTGTTGGTGTTGCGGGTGGTCTCGAGGGCGTCATAGCGGGACTGGGCTTTTGCCAAAGCCCCTTGCAGAATCGCGATGCGCTCTTTGTACTGCGAGATTTGTTCGCGCTTGGCATCAAGATCCCTATTCAAAATAGTGGTTTCACCGCGAATTTCGAATAGCTGCTCGGTAAGTTCCGCGACCTTACCGTCTGCCTGCACCGTGGATTGCTCGAGAATTTGCGGCTGCACGGTTTTGGTAATCATCAGGAGCAGAATCACTGCGCCGAAGCCACAGCAAATAACGTCCAGGAAGGAGATTGAAAATTCGGGGGCGCCGCGTCGCTGCTTCATGGCCAGTCCTTTGAGGGCGACATAAACGAGCCCCCCGTCACTTGCGCCAATTGCCAGAACTCGGATGCCGCCATCGGGTCACCTTCCATGGGTGCGAGAATAATATTGACCGGCACGCCCGGCGGCAGCCGCCTGACCGCGCCGCGGAATAATTCCAGGCGATCGCGTCCCGAGATTGTTGTTTTGCGCGGAGGCGCATCACCCTGAGTGGGCAGCCCGTCGGTGATGAGAAAAATGTTGTCGGGGGTTCCCGGTAGGGCGGTGACCGCATCGAAGGCCTTATGCAGGCTGGTGCCACCCGAGGGCAACCGCTCCCGCAGGGCATCGGTCGCGGATTTCAGCACCTTGGCGTCGGCGACTTCAAGCCAGGCGTTTTGCTTGTCAGAAAGGACCGGCTGGGCTTCAGTGTCAAACGCGATAATCTGAAACTGTGCGTTGATTGGCAGCTGAGCAGTAAGCCAGTCCACCGTGTTGAGGGTTCTGACCCACTTGGGCGCTGCCCGCTGCAGGTCTTCTTCCATGTTGCGCAAGCGAATGACATTGACGATTGTGTCGGCGAGCATGCTCGCCGAGGCGTCGACCAAAATCACGATACGATTACCGCCGAGATTCAAGCCGGTGAGGTATTGGCGATTGCCCTCGCCAATGTATTCACGCGCGCTGCGACCGGCTTCGGCTTCCGCCGCCTCTTTCAGCTCTTCAACCCGTTCTTCGAGGCGGTTGATTTCGGCCTTCAGCGTCTCAACATCCTGATCCTCACTCAACCCGCTCTCTTCAAGTGAGGCGATAAGGGCTTCATAGTTATCGAGCTCCTCAGTGACACGTGTTGCCAAGCCCTGGGCTTCGACGATGTCCACATCGCTGCTGGTGATGGCATTGCGCAACCGTACCAGCCCCGCTTGGCCCTCGCGAATATCCTCCTCCAACAAATCAATTTCGGCGAAGACCTCTGCGTTGATGGTTCGGCTTTCAACCTCCATGGAGTGATCGATAATAAGAAAGACCAGCACCACCGCGCCGAATCC
>CBFHQV010000074.1:0-11446 GCA_965658055.1 Luminiphilus sp.
CGAACGAGACTGGCTGATCATGTCGTCAGTAAATTTTACGATTTCATTCATCGGAGGGCTCCTGCTGAACCGGTGTCAACTTGTGTAAGTTCTTCTCCCCGCTGCTGGGCATCACGAATCGCCCAGGCCCGGTAGAGTTCTTCTTTGGATTTCAATCCAGCGCGAGGCAGCGCATGGATGGCGACGTAATTGGCGCCTTGATGTTTGTTCTCCCACATAGCCTGATGCGCCTCGGGTAACTCGTCCATCGACACTGGAGTGGGAGGCAGTACCGCAAGGAAGCCAGAGGCAATTTGCTCCTGCATTTCGGCGAATTCTCGCGAGGTGTTGAGGTGGGTCCCTCTGATTTCCGCCGTCGGCATAATGATGCGGCGCTGTCGAGTCCACACTTGTGGCGCGTAAAAGCTGAAGCGGCACCCCTCAAGGTCCTCGCAGTACACCACTCGACCCGTGTTGGGTTTTACCAATGCAGAGGCCAGCGCAAGGCCGTCGCGACCGCGGCGCTCGAATACCACATCGGGCAAACCGCGTTTGTCCAGCGTATTGCGCAGTGCCGGGGCGATAGCTGAACCAATGGGCTTGAGCGTTTTGTCCGAGAACTCCCTGACGGCCTCTCTAAAGGCTTCTGATTGTGTGAACGGATCGGGCATGGTTGGGAACGGCCCTGGCGCGACAAAATCATCGCCCAGACGCTTGGCAATTTCCTCGATACTCACAACACCGCGGACACGTGGCCCAAATCCCAAGGAGCTGACAAATTCGCGCTGGGCGATGGTGTCCACCAGAACGGCTACCTGACAGCCGCTTTGACAAGCGACCTCGATGGCTTCGATGGCAACGTTATCGACAATGCCATCCTCGGCACCCGGTCCGTACACGATCAACACGGTTTTACCCGCTCGCAACCCGGCGCGCTGAAACATCTTCGCCGGGGTTGAGCTGCCAGACTTACCCATGAAGGTAAAACGATAGCCGGAGGATGCGCCGTAAAAGGCCAGAACGCCGTTGTCCCCCAGCATCTGGAAGGTGCGTGGGAAGGCATTTTCACCGGCGTGACTCACGGCGTAGTCGATGCTGCCGCCGACCGTGGCCTCTGCTTCCTTGACAAAGGGTATCCCTGCGTCGTGCCAGGCTTGCCAGGTCGATGGATCATCAGGGATCGCGGTAAAGATGTGTTGCCATCGGTCGTCTTTGCGATTAATCGCTTGTCCGCCAGCGGCTTCTACCCGCGATGCTCGATCGCTACTTGACACCATGCCCAGGCAACTAAGCCCACTCGCCGTGGCGCTTCGCAAACAGTCATACCCGGTGCCCGTGGAAGCTCCCTCTACAAAAAGGCGCTTGCCGGGTTCGATATCGAGGGTGGTAAACAGTGCGCGTTGAATCGTCCCCATGGTCAGGCCGTAGGAGCCTGCCTCTTCAAAGGTCATGGAGGCCAGCTTGGGATGCAATTGTGGGCCTTGAACCGTCAGGAACTGGCCGTGACTACCATCGTTACGCTCGTATCCTTGAATACGAAAGTCCGCTGCCATTGGGTCGAGACCCTGATCGGGCGAGAGCAGCTCGCTTTGTCCGGAGTAGATTGTCACCACATCGCCCACCGCCAAACGCCCCTCAGACACCAGGTCCGCACCCAGCTGAACTACGAGTCCCACGCCGCCTGAGCCGGTTACCTGCACATCGGTCTCGCGGGCATCGAAGGGTGAGACCGGAATACCTGTCACAGCCCAGATGTCATTAAAGTTGACTTCAGAAGCAAGCACGTAAATCAGTGCCTCCGCTGCACCCGGGGAGGGGGTTGGGAACACGAGTCGCTTTTCGGCAACCGCTGGGTCTCCGTGTTCGGGGGCACCATTCTCTTGTGATCGCGCAACGCCCCAGCCGTATTGATAGGTAGGTACGGGTGTCACACCCGGATAAAAACTGGTGCCAACGGGCAGGAGCTCGCCTGATTCAAGCAGGGTGCTCTCCAGAGCCTCGTCGGGATAGGCTGGCACTTCCCGGGGCTGGCAGGGGAGTGGTGCGCTGCGCTTTTCGAGAAACGCCAAGATTCCTGTCGGTCCGGAGGCGGGATCGCAGACGGCGTCAGCAAACAGGCGCGCCTCGGCGTCAAGACCCGCAGAGACCCCCTGATCGATGCCGATTTGGGTGGCTTCTACGATCCGATCTGCTACATGGCTGCGGCCACCGGCGGTCAGCTGTCGCAGTGCCGTCGCTACCTGTGGGTGATATTCAAGAGCGCCATCAAGGCTGAGCGGTAGCTCGCGCGCTTCCAGTAGCGTTGCGTGCTCAGCGAGGACCGCAGTCAGGGGACTTTGCTTGGCCTCACCGCCGAAATGCGCGCGCAGTCGCGCCATGGCGCGATCCACTGCGGATTCCGCGCCGCTTGGCACGACCTCGTCAACCAGCCCCATAGCGGCGGCTTCGTCGGCGTCAATCGGTCTGCCTCGCAACATAATGCCGAGAGCGTCCGCTGCCCCATCGAACCCTCGACGCTGATGAAGCTTGCGGGTGAGCCGCTGAGTGCCACCATAGCCCGGCAGCAGGTTCAAATTGACCTCGGGCTGCCCAAAGGTGGCATGGTCGGCCGCAATGACGTAGGCGCAGGAAAGTAGCAACTCATTGCCACCGCCCAGGGCGGGGCCATTAATCGCAGCAACCACTGGAATGGATAGGCTCTCGATGGCCGAAAACGCGGCCTGCGCAGCGTGGGGAGGCGTGAGTGCTGATTCTCGATCCCCCACTTCACCTATCTTCAGAAGCTCCTTCACGTCCGCGCCGGCGACAAAGGTATTTTTGTTGCCGGTGATGACCAGTGCATCGATGTGATCCTGATGCTTTATCTGATGAATGACGGTGTGGAGCTCATCGAGCGCCCGTTCGTTTAGGGCGTTTACCGGCGGGTTATTGATGAACAGTAGGGCGACCGTGCGACTTTCTGTCAGCCGGTGCACCTCGAGGCGAATGTAGCGCCAGGTTTGAACAATCTGGCGTGCTTGAGCAAGCGCGCCGTGGTCTCGCCACTGCAAAACCGATTCCCGAATGACGTCGACCACTTCGGGGTTTTTCAAGGTAGACAAGTCACCCAAGGGTGCATCGAGCAGCAGTGAGCGCAAAGTCCTGCGCATGTATTTGCCCGAGCGGGTTTCAGGAAATGCCGGGACCACCAAAAAATCTGAAGGCACTGCTGTGGCGCCTTTCTCACTGCGCACCAGTCCTTGTAAGCGAGCGAAGTCGTCATCAGTAAGCTTTCTGCCCGGGGCCGCTACCAGGAACGCGACGGGTGTTTCGCCCTTCTCATCGTGGGGGGCACCCACAACAACAACGTTACCCAAGGGAGAGTCTTCGCGCAGCGTCTTATCACGCAGGATAGCGCCTTCGATTTCTTCGGTGCCTATACGGTGCCCCGAAACGTTGATGACATCATCGGAGCGACCGTGAAGGGTGAAGCCGCCGTCGGGATGCTGGCGCGCATAATCACCCTGAGTGTAGCTATACCCGGTGTCCCAGCGATCGAAGTACACCGCCTTGAATCGATCGAGATCGCCGCACCACTGTGGAGACCCAAAGTTTTCTTTATCGCCCCACAAGGTATGGGCCAAATAGGGATAGGGGCTGGTGATTACCAGCTCTCCTTTTTCTCCCACATCGGCGGCCCGCCACGTGGTGACTTGGCCATCATCTCCGGCGGTCTCGGCGACGCGGACTTCGGCCTGGATCCAGGGCAGTGCCCAGGTTTTCGCATCGGGCTGCAAATCTTTGTAGCCGCCTGCGGGGCAAGAGAAAACGATGCCACCGTGTTCGGTTGCCCAGTAGGAGTTAATGTAGTGGCTGCAAATGTGCTCCATGGCAAACTGCTGTACCGCTGGGGATACAGGCTCTGCACAAAAGGTGCCGGCGCGCAGTGATGACATGTCATAGCCAGACATATCTCGCGTGCTGGCGGGATCGGTCATCACGGCTTTTAGGAAAGTCGATCCGGCTTTGAACAGCGTTACGCCGTGGCGTTCAATGGTCGACGCGAAACGGCCGGCGTGGGGGAATAGCGGTGAACCCTCGCATACCACGGTGGTCATGCCCATCGATAAGGGCGCAGCGATCAGGTAGGACTGCCCCGTGATCCAACCGGGATCACCCACCACATAAAGCGTGTCGTCAGGGGTGGCGTTGAATACGGCATGCATCGAGTGAGTCACGCCGGCGAGCCACGCGCCGTGGGTATGCACGACCCCTTTGGGTTTTCCGGTCGAACCTGAGGTGTAGATGATAAACAGTGGCCAGTTGGCTTCGACGGCGACGACGGGTTGCAGGCCGTTGATGACCGACCAGTACTGAGCATCTTCGAGGCCGTTGAGTGAGTCAAAGTCGGCAACCCCTAGATCTTCAAGACAATCACTGGCGGCCTGGGCCACAAGGTCGTCAGAATAGACGTCGCGCTCGTATTCAATGACCTCTTGCCCGGTGTAACGAGCCACGATCACTTTATCGATTGCATGGCCAACCCCGGCAAGGGCGATCGCCACCTGAGTTCTGAGCTTCGCGCTGGTTTCCGGGTTAAGGTGGGAGCAGGCAGAGAGTGCGGCGCCCAGTTCGCGCATGATGTCGGCGCGCTCAAGCGTAATTTCACTGGCCACGGCCGCGCTCACGGTCGCAATGATCTGGTCGCTCTCGGCGATATCGGGCGTGTTGTGCAGTGTGTCAATGAGGGCCTGAAGACCAGCTTCGCGCGGCACATAGTTGTCGAGCGCGGGATCGGTATATTGGCTCTTGAAAGGTACAGCTTCGGCATTTCTAAAGCCACCATCGGCGGTGATCACCAGCTTCGCGCCGGCGTCGTGAAGTCGGTCCGAGAGGGTCTTTGCTGAAAACCCGCCGAACACGGGGGTGTAGAGAATGCCCAGACGCTGTGCCGCGAGAATGTAGAAAATCTGCTCGGGGATATTGGGCATGTTGAGGGCGATGCGATCGCCAGTTCGCAGCCCAAGATTGGAGAGCACCCGTGCTCTGAGCGTCACCTCAAGCAGAAGTTGGCGGTAGGTGAAGTGCTGCTCGGTAACCGGGCCGCCACGACCCGCATTTTTGGCAGGGTCCCAGCGGTCACCCTCAAAAATAAGGGCTTTGTGGCGTCCTTGACCTTGCAGGACATGGCGATCAAGCAAGTTAAAACAAGCGTTGGTTTGCGCCCCTACAAACCACTGCAGATAAGGACTGCGGCTGCTATCGAGCACCGTTGTCCAAAGGTCTTTCTCCACACCCTGCTCGGACGCAACCGGCTCGCCGGAGTAAGCGGCGTACCCGGCCCAGGTTTGACTGGCCAGATTAAAGCAGATCCATTGGTCGGCCTTTTCATCGAACCAGTGAAGATTTCTTCGTGCAACGTCGCCGTAAAAATGTTCTGGCGTCTCGTTGATCAAACGGCGGAGGGAGTCCTCCCCCGCCTGCGAGCTCAGTTGCTCCCAAGCTATCCCAACAGTCATAGTGCGTTGCTCCAGTGTGGGCGTTTGACGCCTTTTTATGCAGTGTGCGACGTCGCCGTTGGGTCGCCTGCGTCGGTTTATCTCGTCAACTTTCGTTTGCGCTAGCGCCATTCAACGGGTCCCCCGAAGGAAGACCGGCGTGGAAAATAAGCCAGCTTGTTCGGGTTACGAACAGGCTTGGGAGTCGGATTAAAAATATCGGCACTATTACGCTTGTTGAGGCTAAAAAAACTGCTAATGGCGGGTGGGTGTTCTGCCAAGTTCGCCTATTTCGGTGAAACTTTGCGCAAGATCGCGATATTTAGGCTGTTTTTGGGGAAATTTCGTCGAATATTTCGGAAATAGACGCTAAAACGCGAGAAAAAGCCGGTTCATTGCCTCAAATACCGCAACCGGCGTTCGGAGACAAGCCCACCGGCATCCCTGAAGCGGGTTACCCCTTGATGACATAGTGTGCAGCACCTTGGCGGGCATCCGTTCGCAACAGGCCTTGGTTCTTTCCTATACTTGGTTGGTGAGGTAAGCCTCTGTTGACATAAAGGCACAGCAGCTACCAGTCGTGATCCTCACCAATACGTGCCTCATAACCAAATCAATCGGAGTCGAGCACCATGCGCCTATCTTTCTTTTTATGCCTCTTTATTCTTTTATATCCAAGCTGGTCTTTCGGAGACGAGGGTTGTAGCAGCGCGGTGTGGGGTACGGATGACCAATTAGGCGCAGTCAACCGAATTACCCCTGCCCACGTGCAGCAGGCCGCGGCGTTAGTTGTGAAAGGTGAGCGGCATCCCCTTGGTATCGTGATTGATCCGGCTATGCCTGCCTATCCGCCCCGCTATACCCAGCTCCAGGTTGTTCAGCCAAACCAGCACTTCATTACCGATACCACCCAGCTTTTTGGTTGGAATGCCTCCTACAACGATGACCTGTTGCAGATGTGGTTGGGCACGGGTCCGCAGCTTGATGGTTTGGGTCATATGGGTGAAGACGGCATGTTCTATAACTGTCACCGCGGCGCCGATTTTTCCGCCCTCACCGGGCTGACCCGTTTGGATATTAGTCAGGTGCCGCCCATGGTGACCCGGGGCGTGTTGATTGATATGGCAAAACACTTTGATGTGGTCAGTCTGGAGGCGGGGCAACCCATCACTGCTGATGACTTGCGGGCCGCAATGTCGAGCCAAAATGTGACGCCCAGGGAGGGCGACGTAATCTTGCTGCATACGGGGTACACCGATGCACAGCTCACCACCAATCCCGACTTATGGGCGAGTACCATACCCGGCATTACCAATGATGCCGCCCGCTTCCTCGCTACACTAAAACCTGTCGCGGTCGGTGCAGACACCTGGGCTGTCGGTGCGATACCTGCGATTGAGGGAGACAAGCTGTTCTACGATCACATAGTGCTCTTGAAAGACCATGGTATTTATATTCTGGAGACCATGAACACCGGGCGCCTGGCAGCGGAGTCCGTGTCGGAGTTTATGTTCGTTTTAGGGCAAGCGCGGCTAAAAGGTGCTGTGCAAATGATCATCAATCCCGTTGCTATTTGGTAGGCAAGCGCTAGAAGGAGCGCGATCGAGTGCCCACTACTTCCCACGACTTAAAGCGGCGACTCACAACCCGATGTTAATGCGGTGCTGTTTGCGATAGCGCGAGGGCGACACGCCCCACCACGTGCGGAAGGCGGCGCCGAATGCATTGGCATGTTCATAGCCAAGCTTCTCTGCCACCTGTTCCACACTTAACTCGCTGTTGAGAAGCAGTTTTTTGGAGCGACTCTGGCGCAATTCTGTTCGCACTTGTTGATAGCTCAAGCCGTGCTCTTTCAGGCGGCGTTGCAAGGTACGGACTGACATGAATAGTGCTGATGCCACGGTCTCGATGGGAGCGCCATTGCGATGCAAATTCGTCAGTATGGTGTTGCTTAGGCGGGCTATAAAAGGGCTTACTCGCACCTCTGCTTGGGAGGTGTCGCCCGATTGGAAGGCGCCGACCGCGGGAAGTAACCCTGAAATCTGCTGCACTGCACGGGCAAAGAAATCGAGTGGATAAACCAACCCGGCCATTTGCGCCCCGTAGACAAGATCACAGCCCAGCTCTTTTTTGAGGGCGGCATCATCGGCGTGTGCCTTTCTTGGCAGTAGTGCTTTTATAGGCGGTGATGGCTCAATGGTAACGAGGTCGAGGTTGCGCGCTGTCGCGACCAGCATCCCATCTGTTACCAAGGAGGCGGCGGGGTGGCGGGGCAGAGACAGCTCCCAAATAAGTTCGCAGCAATCATTCGCGCTTCGCATATGTAAATTGCCAAGATCGCCAATAAGGGACTCTGTCGGCGGCAGGATTGCCAGCCACTCAGCTACGGTCCTCGTGCTTTTCGCGAGCTGAGCGTGCAGGGGGCTTAACTCAGAGGCCACAATTCTGCCCAGGAGAATCGGAAAATGATTCCAATCCTTAAGCCCCTCGAGCTCATGCAGCGCGTTCATGGCGGTAATGAGTGGGACTGTCGAGTCGAGCAATACGGGCATATCTAGCTCAAGACGCATGCGTTTGTGTAGCGAACCTGTGTCGACCCCGACCTGATCGGCATAATTAAGCACCCGTATGAGAGGCGCCGCAGAGACATATCCCGCAGGTATCATCGACTAGTCTCCCCCGAGGTTTAGGCGGCCGTTTTGTTTCCGGCTTTTTCATCTTGCAGGCAGAGATACTAGCAAACAATCCGCGTCATTAAAGGACGAAAATATGACATTTTGCAGCTTGTTTAGAGAGTGAATTACACCGCGCTGTTAGGTTGATGATCGGGGAGGCATGTCGTCGCCCCAACAAACCCTTAGTAAGGATCCTGTTATGACAATATTTACCCAATGGCGCCGCGGCGCACTCTTATTAGTTGGTCTGTTTGGTTGTGTGCTCCCCGCGTCAGCGGAAATTTGGACCGACTACACACCCAGTGAGGAAGTTACGGAGCTGACAGTGGTGGATGTGAAGACCAATTATCTCGACGACTATCTGGTTAATTTAAAGACCACTTGGGTGCGCGCGATGGAGGTCCAAAAAGAAATGGGCTCGGTGGTCGACTACGGCGTGTGGGTGGCTAATGGTGCGGATTCTCCGAATGTTTGGCTGACGGTAACGTATAAAAACATGGCGGCGCTGCAAGGAAGTGCTGAGGAGTACAAAGCTTTTATGGCCAAGCTGGCTGAAGCGGGCATGAATGAGGAGGCCAACGATAAGACGTCGAAGGGCTACGAAGAATACCGGCAGATAATAGACTTTGCCGTCATGCGGAAAATCACGTACCCCTAATGGAGTAAAACCTCGTCTGGGGGCTATCCATGCGTATTTTTAGCGCTGGATAGCCCTTGTCGTATCAAGTGTCCAGGCGCACACTTTGCGCCCACTGGATCTCGGTATTGGGCCGGTCTGCAGAGTGGGAATAAAGTCATGCAAGTGAGAAGAGTGTCGGGTGCGCTGGGTGCCGAGGTGAGTGGCATTGATTTAACCCACGAGCTTTCGCCAGAGACGGCCGTCGCACTCCGTGATTTGCTGAACCAGCATGAGGTGCTTTTTTTTCGGGACCAGCCAGTCGAGGCGGCACGGCAGAGGGATTTGGCGAGTATTTTTGGGCCCCTTCAAACCCATCCAGCCTATGGCACGATCGATGGGTTCCCGGAGGTTATGATCCTGGAGAGCACGGCCGAAAATCCCTCCAAAATCGAGGTCTGGCACTCTGACATGACGTTCCGCCAGCACCCGCCCTCGGTGACGGTTCTACGAGGTGTGGTCATTCCCGAGGTGGGTGGCGATACCCTGTTTGCCAGCATGACCGCCGCCTACGAAGGTCTCTCCGCTGGCATGAAGCGTTACTTGGAGGGACTCGTCGCGGTTCATGACTTTGCCCATGGGTTCAAGGAGAGTCTCGCCGAGCCCGGGGGCCGAGAGCGATTGGATGACGCGCTTAAAAAGAACCCCCCTGTGCGACACCCTGTGATTCAGACGCACCCTGAAACAGGCAAGCGAGTTCTGTTCGTCAACGCGTTGTTCACCACGCATATCGAGGGGATTCCGCCGCTGGAATCGGCAGAGGTGCTGGGGTTTTTGTATCAGCACGCCGTGCTGCCTGAATTCACCTGTCGGTTTCCTTGGCAGAAAGATAGCGTGGTGCTGTGGGACAACCGGAGCACTCAGCACAAGCCTGTGAACGATTTTCTACCCGCAAGTCGGCGGCTGCACCGGGTTGTGAGTGAGGGTGACCGCCCCTACTAGGGGTTTACCCCATGGTCTTGATGCGATTGATGTAGTCGGTAACATCCCGCTTTACCTCGGGGGCAAACAGATAGAGCGCGATGAGATTTGGAATCGCGATCACGAAGATCATGGCGTCAGAAAAATCCAGTACGGCAGACAGCTGAACCATACAACCGATCACGATGGCGCCACAGAAGCAGCTTTGGAATACCAATTCCCGGGAGCGCCCCTCGCCAACCAAATAGGTCCAGGCTTTTAATCCGTAGTAGGACCATGCAAGCAGGGTAGAGAAGGCGAATAATAGCGCCGCTACGGCGATGACAAACGGTGCTGCACTGAAGTGAACTTCGAAAGCAGCCGAGGTGAGCTCGATTCCAGCCAGCTCGCCGTTCATCAAATTGTTGGGTATGGCGCTTGTCAGGATGACCAGTGAGCTCAGACTCAAGATAATGATCGTGTCGATAAATGGCTCGAGTAGGGCAGTGATGCCTTCTGATGCGGGTTCTTCTGTTTGCACGGCGGAGTGGGCGATAGACGCCGAGCCAAGCCCGGCTTCGTTGGAAAACAAGGCGCGCTGAAAGCCGATAACGGCGGCACCCAGTGCGCCGCCGGCTGCGGCGTCAGGATTGAAGGCACCGGCCACCACCGATGAAAGGGCTGCGGGAATATGCTCGGCGCTCAACGCGATGACGATAACAGCACTCCCTATGTACAAGAGCGCCATAAAAGGCACCAACACACTAGTGACTCGAGCAATAGATCGAATGCCACCAATAACGACTAGCGCGACGATGGTGGCAAGCGCGAGGCCAAACACCCAGCCTTTCGCGGCTAGCCAACTTGACTCACCGCCAGTGATGACTAACACCTGCATGTAGGCTTGGTTAGCTTGGAACATGTTGCCGATGCCAAAGCAGCCAATGACCATCGCCACGGCATAAAAAATCCCCATGGCCTTGCCGATGGTCGGCAAATTATTGCGGTTAAACCACGCCTCTAGGTAATACATTGGGCCGCCAGAGACGCTTCCGTCTGCATTGTACCGCCGGTATTTCACCCCCAACGTACACTCAACGAGTTTGGTGGCCATGGCGAGTACACCGGCGATAAAAAGCCAAAAAGCTGCCCCCGGGCCCCCGATGCTAATCGCAACCGCGACGCCCCCTATATTGCCGACGCCCACGGTCCCCGAAATAGCGGTGGTGACGGCTTTGAAATGGCTGATTTCTCCCCGGGCTTTGGCATCGGAAAAATCCCCTCTGACATGTCTAAAGGCGAGTCCAAGCGCTCGGAAATTGATGAACCTGAAGTAGAGCGTGAAATAGAGAGCCGCCACAGCAAGCCAAAGAACGATGAGCGGAACCTCGCTGCCAAACAGCGTGACGGAATAGAACACGGCGGCAGATAACTTTGCTGCCGCGGGTCCAACCCAAGCGTCAACGGCTGCATCGAGGCCAGATAGATTCATAATCTACATCCTACTTCTTTCACCTGCGCATTTCTGGCCGTTGCACCTGCCGTCGCCAGGCACACCACCAAACCGTTGCTAAGCGCCGGGGCCCATGTTTCGCGACAAACTGGGGACGCTACTGCTCAGGGTGGTATCGCATCACTAAGTGACCACGGTAAGTCCGAAAGCAGCGGTCTGCAAGTCATAAAACCAAGGGGCGAAAAAAAGCCCACCGAAGTGGGCTCAAAAAAAAACGAACTGGACA
>CBFHQV010000075.1:0-11424 GCA_965658055.1 Luminiphilus sp.
CGAGTTGCAGGAACGGCTCGGCCTGATTAGGCGCAACCTTGAGCAACGCAACATCGAGATGCCCCCCGATGACGTGCTCTATCGTGAGACCCTCGACCGCCTTATTTTGGAGAGCATCCAACTGCAGCTCGCCAACCGCTACGGCGTGCGGATCCCCGACGCCCAGCTCGACGAGGCCATGGGGCGCATGGCCGGTGGCTCGGGCATGACCCTCGATCAATTCCGCATGGCGGTCGAGCAGCAAGGACAAAGCTACTTCGCCATGCGCGAAGAGATCCGCCGGGAAATGATGATCCAGCGAGTCCAGCAGGGTAACGTCAGCCGCAATATTCAGATCTCCGATCAGGAAGTCGACAACTTCATGGCGACCGAAGAAGGTGAGGCCATGACCCAGCCCGAGTTCCGGGTTGTGCAGGCATTGATCGAAGTCTCTAAAAACGATTCCACCAGTGAGGTGCAGCGCAAGGAAGATTTCGTCGATGGTGTTCTAGCATCTATCCTGGCCGGCGCCCCTTTTCAGGAAGCTGTTTCGGTGATGGAGCCCTACGCCTTTACCGGGGGTGACCTGGGCTACAAAAAAATCAATGACATCCCCAGTATGTTTGCCGGCGTCATTCCGAGCTTGGCGATTGGTGACACCGCTAAAGTCGAGAGTGGCGCGGGCTTCCATTTGGTGTACTTGGCCGATGCGCGGGGTCGCGAGCGCCTCGTGCAGCAAACCGAGGTGCGGCATATTTTGGTCAAGCCCACCGAGGTATTGGACGAGGACCAGGCGAGAGATTTAGCCGTCTCGCTGAGAGACCGGATCAATGCTGGCGAAGCCTTCGGCGATCTCGCCAAGGAGTATTCGGACGACATTGGCTCTGCGCAGGAAGGGGGCGAACTCGGCTGGACCAACCCGGGACAAATGGTGCCCGAGTTTGAATCCGCGATGGCCGCTGCCGAGCTCAACGAGATTACCGAGCCGGTGCGCTCGCAGTTTGGCTGGCACATCCTCGAGGTCACCGGTCGACGCGAGCAGGATATTGCCGACGATATTCGACGCCGGCAGGTGATGGGCTATCTGCACGATCAAAAGTACGAGGAAGAACTCGACGCGTGGCTCCGTAAGATTCGCGAGGAGGCGTTTGTCGATATCAAATGACGCCCAGCGCGCTCTTTGACCCCGACACGCCTTTTTTTCGCCGGCTCTTCCCGTTAATACTGCATGGCTAATCCCACCACCAATGCGCTACCGCGACTGGTCCTGACCCCCGGAGAACCCGGAGGGATTGGACCCGATGTGGTGATCATGGCGGCGCAGCAAAATTGGGATGCAGAATTACTGTGTGTCGCCGACGAGACCCTACTTCTCAATCGAGCCAGACAGCTGGACCTGCCACTTATATTGCACCCCTACACCACCGGAGACGCTCCAGTGCTACACCAGCCCGGATCCCTCCGCATTGTCCATGTCAAGGCTCCTGCGCCTGTGGTAGCCGGGGAACTCGATACCGCCAATGCACAGTACGTATTAGCAACACTGACCTTGGCAGCCGAGCTGTGCCGCTACGACGACGCGCAGGCTATGGTTACGGGGCCCGTGCAAAAATCTGTGATCAACGACGCGGGGGTTCCCTTCTCGGGACACACTGAGTTTTTGGCCGAGCATTTCGACTGCAAACGGGTTGTGATGCTGTTGGCCACGGACACTCTGCGGGTCGCGTTGGCCACCACTCACCTGCCACTAGCAGATGTCTCACGAGCGATCACTCCGGCCGGGCTGGAGGAGACGCTGCGTATTCTTCATCACGATTGCAAAGCTCGCTTTGGAATTCCTGAACCGAGAATTACGGTGCTGGGTCTGAATCCTCATGCGGGCGAGGGAGGCCATCTGGGCCGCGAGGAAATCGAGATCATCACGCCGGTAGTTGAAAAGCTTCGCCTTGAGGGGTTGATGCTAACTGGACCCTTATCAGCCGACACTGCCTACAATGGTCTCGTGCGTGAACAAAGCGACGCCTATCTGGCGATGTATCACGACCAGGGGTTGCCTGTGTTGAAGGCAACCGGGTTTGGTGAAGCGGTTAATGTCACCCTCGGGCTACCGATAGTGCGCACCTCGGTTGATCACGGAACAGCGCTGACACTTGCGGGTACCGGGCGGGCCGATGCAGGCAGTATCAAGGCCGCGATCGAGCTTGCGATCTCCATGGCTCACAACCGGGCTGCTCTAACGCCGTAATCTGCTTTATCGAGGCCGCAAGAACACGCGCAAAAGCCTACCCAGGAAACCCGTAGCAAGCATTCTTACAAAAAGCGTGTTCAAGAAGCTCACGCAAGAACTGCTGCAAACTGATAGCATGCGCCCCATAGTCACCGGACTGACTGAACGCTCGGAAGCAAGCCGTGGGGCAGGCCGGTAACGAGTGACAACACAGTCGAACCCAAAGCAACGTAAAATCAGTCCGAATCATCTGAGCAACAACAGCAATGAGCGAAGCGACCAACCCATCCTCGGCATCAAACGACAGCAGCGATACCCTCTGGAGCTTCACCGGCGTGGAACTCATTCCCACCGCTGACGAACTGACCCTGTTGGTTGATCCCCACACGGGCAAGCGGCTGCTGGTCCGCCGGGAGGTCGGGGTTAGCCTCACCTATTGCGAAGCCTTCAGGACCCTGCGAGGTCACGCAGAACATCTGGTAGCAACCCTGCCCCAACTCGGCGGTCAAGTGGAACCAGTTGTGCCGGTACTGCAACAGATCTGCGACGCCGGGCTGTTTCGCTCTGCCGATGAGTTGCTTGCCCAATTTGCCCACGCCGACAACGCGCTGACACTGCCCCCGGTTGAGGTCTTCATCATTACCTGCGATCGCCCCGAGGCGGTGGAGCGGCTTCTCGCCAGCATGGCGTCGGGCTCGGGGACTAACATTCCGGAGAGCTTCACGGTTATCGATGATTCGAGGGATCACCAAAAAGCCGCTCGCAACCGAAGTCTTATCGATGCCCACAACGGCGCGGGTAATTTCCAGGTCCGGTATTTCGGCCTCGATGAGCGTGAAGCCTTTATACAGCGGCTTATCGCCACCCTGCCCGGGCACGAGGCAAGTATTCGGTTTCTGCTGGACCGCGCGCAATGGGGGAGTCTGCCCACCTACGGTCTCGCCCGTAGCCTCGCCCTTTTACTTGGGGTGGGAAAGCGCGTCGTGATCTTCGATGACGATGTGCTGTGTGAAGCCGTGCGGAACCCGCTCCCGACCGATAAAGTGCAGTTCGGTAGCATCACCGGCCGTGAAGCCGTGTTCTACCCCTCTCTCGATGCGATGGCCGAGCAGAAGCGCCTGCTGCGAGACAGCCCCATCGCGTTGATGACCCGCCAACTTGGCGCGACTCTGCCTCAGGCACTTGGCTCCCTGATTCATGGCGGCGTAACCCAGCAATCTCTCGGGGGTGCCAATGGTACCTTTGTACGCTCACTCACGCCTCAGTCCCGCATCATTCAAACCCAGTGCAGCACCTGGGGCGACCCGGGCACTGGAGATGGCCACTGGATTGTCGAGCTGGATACCGAGTCCATCGATCGGCTACTTGATGTGGAAGGCGGCGTCACGCAAACCATGGAAGCCCGGGCAACCTGGCTCGGCTACACAGCTCCGACTTTCACCAAGCACGGCATCATGTCGCAGGTATCGGGGTACGATGCGAGCCAACTGCTCCCGCCGTTTCTGCCCGCCTTTCGCGGCGAAGACAATTTATTCGCCTGCATGGTGACCGCACTGCACCCCGAGTCGCTGGTGCTCAATCATGAGTGGGCCGTGCCCCACCACCCGATCGACCAACGCGCCACGCGAGGATTGAAAACCCCCATCCCCGCCGAAGGCGGTGTCGGTTTGATGACGCGCTGGATCGGCGAGCAAATCAATCTGTTTGAGAAACTCAGCCCTGAGCGCAGGCTAACGCGGCTTGCCGAATCACTGGCCAGCTTCGCGGCACAGACCCCTCAGGACATCCTCCACCAGGGGCAGCTGGGCCTCGCCCAATGGCATGCTGCACAGCTGGAAGCCTATCAGCACCAACTTGGTCGTGCGGCCAGCCTCAACTCCCAAAACTGGATTCGCTATCTCGAGCGGGGCGCTCAGGAAGTGCGACAAGTAATGACCGCGGAGCCAAGTCTGGCCGCGGTGCTGGCCTATCCCGTTGCCGACGAGGCCGAGGTGATGGAACGGGTGCAGGGGGCGATTTCTTCCTTTGCAAAGGCACTGGAAGCGTGGCCCTCGATTTGGGCTGCCGCCTCGGAATGAGGCAATAACACCCTGACCTTGCCAATCCGGCAAGATTCCCACGACGTCTTCAGGCCTTTAGCCCTGCGCCCGCGGATTTTGTAAGAGCGTATTTTCATATAGTCATGTCTTTTTTTATGCCAACACGCGGGATGGCGCCCACGCAGGCCGCCGAACCACCCCAGCGCTGAATATTTATTGTTTTAGAATCAACCGCTTAAGGTTTCTTTAACGTAGCCCGCTATCCGTAACCGGCCGACATATTGACTGGTGCTATCACCAAGGTTGCGCTTACCTACCACCCCACTTGGGTAATCCGTCTTGAAAATGTCCGAACATTTTTGATAATATTTTAAATGTCAAATATCTCAAGAAAATGCCTTATTATGCCCCCCACTTCCAGTCCGCTTTCCGCCATTGCGAAATCCAAAGCAACGGCGAGCAAAATGGCCAAGAATGTTCCCCTAGATCAGCTTGAGACAGCGATCACAAACCTTCAACACGCCGCCAACGTCATCAGAAAGCGTGAGCAAAGCAAAGCCGCTGCCCGTCGCAAGGCCGCGATAATGAAAGTGAGCGCCTTAATGAATGATCTGGGTCTGTCTCCCAGCGACCTCAAAGAGGCTGGCCTCAAGGCCAAGGCCGGGGTGAGGAAGCGTAAGCCCGGTACCAAGAAAACCGGCCCAAAGAAAGGCACCAAAGTGGCGCCCAAGTATGAACTGAAGATCAAAGGGGAAACCCACCGGTGGACCGGTCGAGGTCGCATGCCCTTGGCCTTCAAAGACTATTTGGAGAAAGGCGGCAATCTCGACAAGTGTCTGATTTAGCCTGCTTTAAACATCTTCAGGCATCAGCCGCATACGCTGCCAACACCTCAGCCACGCTGCCATCGTCCCGCACCTGCCCCTGTTCAAGCCAAACAGCACGATGGCAGGTCTCTTTGATGGCTTGCTCCATATGGTGAACTAAAATCACGGTCTTATCCGGCGACAGAAGTTCCTTCAGTGCCTGCCGCGCCTTTTGGCGAAACAAATGGTCTCCCACCGCCAAAATCTCGTCGAGTAACAAAATATCGGTATCGAGAAGCAAGCCCGTGGCAAAGCCAAGCCGGGAGCGCATCCCCGAAGAGTAGGTCTTCACGGGTTGCTCATAGAACTCACCAAGCTCGGTAAATTCGCCAATAGCATCCAGGCGCTTCCGGGCCTCTCGCCGCGACATCCCCTGAAGCATGGCTGCCAGTAGAGCATTGTCCCGCCCGGACAAATCGCCTTTGAAACCCAAACCGAGGGACAGCAGAGCGACCGTCTTTTTCGGATCCCGCCAGACCGTGCCCCTTGCTGGGGGATAGATGCCCCCGATAATGCGTAACAACGTCGACTTGCCTGCACCGTTGCGCCCAACCAAGCCAATGCGCTCACCCTGCTTAATTTCCAGATCAAGGTTGTTCAATACTCGATGGTCGCCACCGCCGGCACCGCTCAGGCCGAAGGACATGGTTACCTCGGTCAATCGAATAATGACGCTCATGCGCTAACCACCCGCCGCGCCAGATGCGGCCCATAGCGACTCATCAAGTAAAGGGTAGCAGCCGTTGCGGCGAACGCCAGAAGGCCCAGCACGAGCAAGTGAACGACATCCGGGGCTTGACCCCAAAGCAAGACCTGCCGATAGCTATATAGCAAAAAAGCAATGGGATTCCACGTCAGTAATGCCTGTGCCGCGCTCTCGTTGACAATATCGTTGATGTCCCAAAAAACCCCAGAGACAAACATCATGAACACCATGCCGAGATTGATCAGCAAGGCAAAATCCCGCTGGAAGGCCACAAGCACCGAGGCCACACAGCCCGCAAAAATGATCAACGCCAACTGCACAAGAGCCAGGGGTAACAGCCACAACCACAGCCCGCTAGGTGTGACCCCATCCGCGAGTATCAGGACAAAAAGCAGCAGGAAGACGACTATCTGGCGATACACACATTCGAGGATGACGGTGAGTGGAAACAGGCTCTTGGGTAAGTCCATGCGTCCAATCAAGCCTTCATTACTGACGAGGCTAGTCCCCGCGTAATTCACGGTTTTGGAGAACCAGATGAACATGAGCTTGCCCACCGCAAGAAACATCAGGAAGTCTGGCGTTCTCGTGCCCAGCAGCTCATAGAAAACCACGTAGAAAACCCCGACCCAGAGCAGAGGTTCGAGCACCCACCACAAATATCCAAGATAATAGCGCTGAGCCTCCGCCTTCAGAGACAGCCGCGCCATGGTGTCCATGAGGCTGATGTACTGTTTTACCGTCAAGATGTCACGCCTATTAGTTGCCGCCCTGACTGATTACTCGAGCGGCCAATCGTGCGATGCTATCAAATCCTGAACAAATGGGCGCGGCGAAGGCTGTTATGGGCTCTCACAAATCGGGGCATCAACCCCGAAAACGCTTCGGACAAAACTTCCTGCAGGATGACGCGGTCATTCAGGGAATCGCTCGCGCGATCAATCCCACTGCCGAAGACCATTTGGTAGAGATTGGCCCCGGACAGGGGGCGCTCACTCAGGCACTCGTGACAAGCGGCTGCCAGTTTGACGCCATCGAACTCGACCGGGATTTAACTACGACCTTGCTAGCGGCCTTCAGCATCCACAAGCGCTTTACATTGCACAGTGCCGACGCACTCAACGTCGACTATGGGTCGTTTGTGCAGAACGGCGAGAAGTTACGTATTGTCGGCAACCTGCCCTACAACATCTCCACGCCGCTGATATTCAAGCTGCTTGATCAGGCGGATATCATCACCGACATGCACTTCATGCTGCAGAAGGAAGTGGTGGAGCGACTCGCTGCCTCACCCGGCTCCAAGGACTGGGGCCGGCTCGGTATCATGGCTCAGCTACGGTGCGAGGTAACACACCTGTTTGATGTGCCCCCCGAGGCGTTTTACCCACCGCCTAAAGTCCAATCCGCTATCGTGCGGCTGGTCCCTCACCGAGCCTCCCCCTATCCCGAGCACGACGTGAAGGCCGTCTCGGGGGTGGTGCAGCTCGCCTTTTCACAGCGGCGCAAAACCCTCAGAAATAATCTCAAAGGCGTTTTTGATGACGAGGAATTGCGCTCGCTGGGTATCGAGCCAGGTGATCGCGCCGAGCTTCTTGAGATAGAGCAATTTATTGCGCTGGCTGAACTGCGAGCTAACCAGCAGACGGGGGATGAGTAGTCCGTGACAACCTACGCCGTCGGTGACATTCAGGGATGCTTTAAACCCCTCAAGCGCCTGCTGAAACAGGTGGGGTTTGATAAAAAAATCGATCGGCTGTGGTCTGTCGGAGATCTTGTCAATCGCGGCCCACACAACCTCGATACCTTGCGCTGGTTTTATAAAAATCGAAAGAGCGTGACGATGGTCCTAGGCAACCACGATCTACACTTGATCGCGATTCATCGAGGTAAAGCGAAACTCGGGCGTTCAGATAACCTGGAGGACATTCTGGCGGCCCCGGATGCCGATGAGCTCATTGATTGGCTGCGGCATCAACCACTCCTTCATCGCGAGGGCAACGATATTCTCGTGCACGCGGGGATACCTCCCTGCTGGTCAGCCCCGCGGGCCCAAGAGCTGGCGAACGAAGTGGAAAGCGCGCTGCAAGGGCCTCAATGCGATCGATTTCTGGAGGCCATGTATGGCAATGAGCCTTGGCAGTGGACCACACACATCAAAGGATTGGCGCGACTGCGGGTCATCACCAACTACTTCACCCGCATGCGCTACTGCACACCAACCGGCGGGCTCGACTTCAAGAGCAAGGGCCCAAAGCCCGACAAAAAGAAGCTCAATGGCCAGCTCGTGGCGCCCTGGTTCAGCCACCCAAGTCAGCTACAGGCTAACGAGCGCGTTATTTTTGGTCACTGGGCATCCCTCGCAGGGCAAACCGGGAGCGAGCAGTTTATTGGCCTCGATACCGGGTGTGTGTGGGGGGGTGAGCTGACATTATTGGATACCCAATCTGGATCTATTTGGACCCAACCGTTAACCTAGGGCGTGGTAGCGATGTTGCCTCTAGAGGCCGTACCAACCGCGCTTGATATCTAGCTCTCTCGTGATTAGCCAAGCTTAGAATGGATAAGACAATGGTCACACCCCAGCCAAATAAAAATAAAAAAATTCTCTTGTGCTGGGCCCTCGTATTTAGCGCCCTTTGTTTAATTAGCACACCAAAAACCGTCACGGCTCAAGACGGGATTCCCACGCTCATAAACAGGGCAGCGGACATACGTCAAATGGTTGCCGGCGGTCAGGTGCGCTGGAGACTCGATGGACTCGAGCTCCCGAATGCGACGGCGGTAGATCTTGAATTTAAAGAGGTGGAGGTATTCGCAGAAAACTCAGTCCTGTTAACAGCTAAGAATGGAAAATTGATTCAAACACCCAGAGAATCAATTCGCGTATTTTTAGGAAAAGTCGCTGGCACATCACCGACCGATGACCTGATTGTCCTGCTATCGAGAGGAAATGGCGATTTGCAGGGCCGGTGGCACGGCGGAAAGGGGGAGTATGAATTACGCATGGACTCCCAAGACGCTTTTTTAAAAACCCTCGAAGTAGAAATAGGGGAAAAAAGCGGAAACCCTTTTTTAAACGACCAGGTCTTCGTGCCGAATGGTGCTTCAAGTCCACAATCAAGAAATCTCCGTGAGGCCTCATCACGATCGATTGGAACTGCAGCGACGCTTCTTGAAAATGAAATCTACACGGTAACAATAGCAATCGACACCGATTTTGAGTTAGTTCAGGCTTTAGGCAGCGTGGGTAATGTTACCGCCTACATGGCCAGTCTTTTCGCATACCTAAATGCGACATATGAAGAGGAAATTAGCACCAGACTTCTCATAGGCCAGCAAATCATTCCGACTTCTTCATCTGAGGACCCCTATAGCTCTTGGACTGGATGCAGCGATAGACTCAATGAAGTCACTGCTCGCTACGCTGGCAATACGAGCATCAACAGGGCATTGCTGGCTCACTTTAGCCCCAGTGGCGGCAACTGCGGAGTTGCCTTTTCACTCAGTGCCGACGCCAGTTCCGCAAATTATGGTGGCGTGCTCTGTGACGACAATTATGGTTTCTCCGTTAACAATGTGGACGCAATTACCCCCGGCAGCAATACACCTATTTCGAGCACCTGGGACGCTATTGTCGCAGCACACGAAATTGGCCATAACTTTAACTCACCCCACACCCACTGTTACGGCGGCTTAAATGCCAGCACTTCCATCCACTCAGGCCTGACATACTCCTCTGATCCGATCGATAGCTGCTATGTGGCGGAGGGTGAGGACCTGTACGGAACAAACACTTGTGCCTCTGGAAGCATTTCTCTCCCAGGCCAGAACTCATTGGTTGGCGGTAGCAACGGTGGCGGGGATGGCACCATAATGAGCTACTGCCATTTTTTGTTTCAGGGCAGCTTATCCAACATCAGCAGAACATTTGGCGCAAACCACACGCGAGGCATACAGGCGTCAAGAGTTTCAGAAAGAATGTCACTAGCCGTCGCAAACGCATATTCCTATAACAACACCTGCATAAGTAAAACAACGGTCTCGAGCGCCAATAGCTTTTCACTAACTACCTCTAAGACCGGTAGCGGCACAGGGACAGTCTCGAGCAATCCAGCAGGCATAAGTTGTGGTTCCACCTGCAGTACAAATTATGAACAAGGTGTTAGCGTAATTTTGACGGCCACACCAGATGTTGGTTCAGAATTCACCGGATGGAGTGGAAGCTGCATTGGCACCGGCACGTGTGAAGTGACAATGAGCTCGAATCAGAGCGTTGTAGCAACTTTTGAAGCTGAGACACCCAACGCCCCCACCCTCATCTCAGTCGAGACCGAACAGACCTCTTCTACAACGGGTTCTGCCACTGTTTCGTTTTCCCCGGCTGCAACCGGTCCTGTAGCCGATAGCTATGTTGCGACCTGCACGCCTCAATCAGCGAGTCGGCAGCAGTCCAGTCAGGTACGACTAAGCGGTGACGTACCTGCCGCAGAAGAGTTCGCTGCCCTCACCAGAAGGCCTTCAAAAGCAGAAGCCGATGCGCTGCGAGCGCTCCATGAATCTGAAACCTTTAGGGGTTCGGGGGCCCGATGCGGGGCTGAAACCATCACAGCGCGAAACGGCAACTCACCGAGGACCTCTGCGGACTGCACCAACTCCCTAACCGTTATCAAATCTGCCTATGAGGCACCCACTGACGCCACCTACGTCATCCCCATAGTCTGGCATGTCATCTATAAAACAGATGTGGCTCAAACTGGGCTGCTGAGTGCGGGAGATATTGCCGACCAAATCGACGCCCTAAATGAAGACTTCGCTGGCTTCCTAGGCGCTGGTGTGGATACAAAAATACAGTTTGTGTTGGAAGATATTAAATATTATGAAAACGATGCTGCCTACGACGACACAACATTAGCAGCCTCTAATCTAAAGGATCAAAATAAAGTTGATGCCAGCCGCTTCCTCAATGTGTTTTCCAACGATGCACAGGATTACCTCGGCTACGCCTGGTTCCCATTCTGGGGGGTCGGCGCCTCTGGAGATTTTATTACGATGAATGCCGCCTACGTAGGTGGCAGAAATAACGGCGCCGGCGTTTTTGACGAGGGCAGAACGCTGGTTCATGAGATTGGCCACTACCTCGGTCTGACCCACACCTTTGGCGATGACGCCACCTGCGATGGCAATACTTACTCCTCGGGAGATTTGATCGTCGATACTCCAGAACAGAAATACGCCGACTACAATCAGGCATCGGCTGACTGTGGCGCCACTTCGGCGCTCAACAACTTTATGAACTACAGCTACGACGATTTGATGTTTACCTTCACCGAGGAACAAACCAACCGGATGATTTGCAGCCTGCAAAATTATCGCTGGCTGGGTTATGAACTCGTCAGTGACGGTCCTACCGCCGTCGCAGTGACCGCAACCGGCACGACGTCCCCGATTGTTGTGCCCGATCTGGTGGCTGGTACGACCTATCAGTGCTCGGTTGCTGCAGTAGCCGGCAGCCAGGAAAGCGCTTCATCGTCGAGTGGCACTATCATGGCCGGCGATGCTGACGGCGATGGCGTGCTTGATTACGATGATGCCCTCCCCAACGATCCA
>CBFHQV010000076.1:0-11372 GCA_965658055.1 Luminiphilus sp.
CTGCTTTCCCGAAGACACCATTCCTGACTCGCTGAGCAATTGGCTCAAGGTGGGCGGCGCATTCCCGAGATCAAGGGTCGACGAGGGCAAGCCATCAAGCGCCAATTGCTCAAGGTCTGCCGGGCCGAGCCCGGAAGCATCCCCGGCAAAAAGCGCCTCGGTGATGCGCTGCGCTGCGGCGAGTCCTTCCGCACCGTGAACCAGTGCAGTCACCTCAGTGGCGAGGATACGCTGGGCCTCGGGCCGCCCTTCTCGCGCCTTGTCATCCGCTTCGATCTGATCGATCTGTTCGACAGGGAGGAACGTGAAGTAGCGCAGAAATTGATAGACGTCTGCGTCCGCCGTGTTCAACCAGAATTGATAGAACGCGTAGGGCGAGGTTTTTCTGGCATCGAGCCAAATAGTCCCCGACTCGGTTTTGCCAAACTTGGTGCCATCGGCCTTGGTCACCAGCGGCATTGTCAGGCCGAAGGTTTGGCCCCCGTGTAAGCGTCGGGTGAGGTCGATGCCGCCGGTGATGTTGCCCCATTGATCCGACCCGCCAATTTGCAGCCCGCAATCGTATAGCAGATACAGTTCGGAGAAGTCATAGGACTGCAGGATCATATAGGTGAACTCGGTAAAACTGATGCCCGCCCCTTCGCGCTCGATACGCTGCTTCACTGACTCTTTCTGGATCATGGCATTGATTGAAAAGTGCTTGCCAACATCACGCAGGAACGTCAGCACGTCCACGCCCTGGGTCCAATCGAGGTTATTGACGACCAGCGCCGCGGTGCCATCCTTCAGATGCTCGCCCTCGAAATCAATAAATTGACTCACCTGGGCTTTAAGCTTGTCGACCCAGCCCGCGACCACATCGGGGGTATTCAGCTGGCGTTCAGCGGCTTTGAAACTGGGGTCCCCAATCAATCCAGTTGCCCCACCCACAAGCGCCAGAGGCCGATGTCCCGCCAGCTGGAACCGGCGGAGCATCAGGAGCGGTACCAAAGACCCAATATGCAAACTGTCCGCCGTCGGATCAAAGCCACAGTACAGGGTGCGAGACCCGCCTTCGAGCCAAGCTTCGAACGCCTCCTCCCCTGCTATTTGGAACACCAAACCCCGGGCTCGCAGATCTTGTAATAACGCACTGGACATAACGAATGAGTACTGATCACCAAAACGCGCAGTGTAGCTCAGAAGCCCACAGGTTGCCTGCTCTGTGGGTCAAAACCCAACCTCACGGCAGCCGACCCTGAGCCGGTCAACAGGCTGTAAGCGGTGTGATCTAAGCAACCGCAGAAACGCGCTTCCCGGGAAGAAACCCCCTTGCAGTAAAGAACAGCCCCGTTGAATCCTTATTTTGACCACTCTGCACCGGCCGCTTGCGCGTATAATGGGTGACTACATAAGACGATTTCAGCCAGGTGATGGCACTGTTTAAATCTCGACCCAACGTGCGCCCAAGAGGTGCGACTCCGTTTGAAGCCTCCAATAAGGGGCCGCTTTTGGCGTTTTTGCGTAGTCGGTTCTGGCAGAATCGATGGGTGGCCGTCGGGGTGGTCGTCGCTTCGCTGAGTCTGATGCTTGGCGTGGTAGGCGATGATCGTGAAACAACGCCTGAGCAACTTGCCGAGGGCTCATCGGCCCTCAACGATGCAGCGGAAACCTCAGCGACAACGCTCGGTGACGCACCGCTTGAGATATCTGACGAGCAAACCGAGCCGCCTGTCCCAAGCGAGCAGCCCTGGCATGAGGAACTTGTACGCAACGGTGACAACCTGTCCCTGATCTTTGCCCGGGCCGGATTTTCCGACCGCGATGTTTATCAAGTCACCAAAGCCGATGGTGGTAAGGCCCTGCGCAAGATTTATCCAGGGGAGACCATCAGCTTTCAGACCTCCGGCGAGGGCAGGCTCTATCGTGTCAGGCATCGGGAATCGGCCCTGAAGTGGTCGACCTTCACCCGCGAAGACGAGCACTATCGCACCGATGTGACGGTACGTGAACCCGAGGTGTTCGAGCAAAGCGCCACCATGCGCATCAAGTCCTCGCTCTTTATCGCCGGACAAGACGCCGGTCTGTCGCATAAAGTGATCATGGATCTCGCCGGTATTTTTGGTGGTGTCATCGACTTCGCCCTCGACCCGCGGGTCGGCGACACCATCGAATTGGTATATGAAGAAGCGTGGATAGACGGCGAGAAATACGCCGATGGAGAGATTGTCGCCGCCGCTTTCACGAATAAAGGCGAGACCTTTCAGGCCTACCGCTATACCGACAGCCAGGGGGACAAAAGTTACTACAACGAAGCCGGCGTCAGCATGCGCAAGGCCTTCTTGAAAGCACCGCTCGACTTCACGCGGGTGAGCTCCAACTTCAATCCAAACCGACTCCATCCCATTTACAAGACCAAACGGCCGCACCGGGGCACCGACTATGCAGCGCCTACCGGCACCCCTGTCTACGCCGCCGGAGACGGCCGGGTGGTTGAAGCCGGCTACACGCGGCCCAATGGTAACTACGTGTTTATTCAGCACGGCGAAAGCTACAAAACCCACTACCTGCACCTGCATAAGCGACGGGTCAAAACCGGGGAGCGCGTAAAACAGGGAGAGGTTATTGGCACCGTGGGATCGACAGGGTCGGCGACGGGACCCCACCTACACTATGAATTTTTGGTCAACGGCGTGCATCGCAATCCCCGTAGCGTTCACAAGTCACTGCCCAAAGCGAAGTCTTTGCCCGACTCCGAGCTGCCTCGGTTTTTGCGGGCGGTGGCCCGCCCCGAACAGCAACTGGCATCGCTTAAAAACACCCAGAACCTCGCCAGCGCCGCAATTCAAGGCGAGTCGTCCGGACAGTGACCTCGGGCGACTATTACGTCGGGCTGATGTCAGGTACCAGTGCTGATGGCACCGATGCCGTCGTCATCGAGTTCACCAAGGGTAAACCCACACTAGTGGCCACCCACTTCGCCCCCTACAGCGATGATACGCGGGCAGCGATCCAGGCGCTGACGATCGACGGAGAAGGCGAGCTCGCCAGAATGGGAACCCTCGATCAAGCGCTGGCGTCCTGTTTTGCCGAGGCCGCGCTCCAAGTAATTGAACAAGCGGGGATTGATCGCCAATCGGTGCGCGCCATCGGCAGCCATGGTCAGACCCTGCGTCACCACCCCGAGGGGTCTCATCCGTTTACCCTGCAAATTGGGGATCCAAATAGGATTGCCGAATTGACCGGCATTACCACCGTGGCGGATTTCCGTCGACGAGACATGGCTGCCGGCGGCCAGGGTGCGCCGCTGGCACCCGGCTTTCATCGAGCCGTGTTCGGCAAACCCGGCAGCGCGCTGGCGGTTCTGAACGTCGGCGGTATCGCCAACGTCTCGCTGCTGACGGCCGCCGACTCAGTCCTTGGCTTTGATACGGGTCCCGGCAACACGCTCATGGATCTCTGGACGCAGCGACACCAACAGATGCCCTTTGATCGTGACGGTGTCTGGGCCATGACCGGCAATATCGATCCACCGCTATTAAGCCGACTCCTTGCCGACCCCTTCTTTACTCTGACACCCCCCAAGAGCACGGGGCCCGATTACTTCAGCGCCGCCTGGCTTGAAAAGCATCTGAATGTCCTCACCACTGTGCCCGCGCCTCAGGACGTCCAGCGAACCCTCCTTGAACTCACTGCTGAAACGGTCGCACAGGCACTTGGAGCCGATCGGCCAGAACAATTGGCGGTGTGTGGCGGGGGTGCTCACAACGGCGCCCTGCTGGCGCGGCTTGCATCACTGATGCCCGGTACGACGGTGACCACCACCGAACCGCTCGGGATTCACCCCGATTGGGTTGAAGCGGTTTGTTTTGCTTGGCTTGCGGCGCGGCGACTGGAGGGAAAATCAGGCAATGAGCCCGCGGTCACGGGCGCATCGGGAATGCGCGTGCTAGGGGCTGTTTACCACGCTTAAATGGAGAAGGACGCGCCGCAGCCACAGGTCGTCGTGGCGTTAGGGTTATTGACCACAAAGCGGGCACCCTCGAGTCCTTCCGTGTAGTCCACCTCCGAACCCATCAAATACTGATACGACATGGCATCCACCAACGCGGTGACGCCATCGCGCTCGACCACCCAATCATCCTCGGCGGTAGCCTCATCAAAAGTAAAACCGTACTGAAATCCCGAGCAGCCACCACCGGTGATATAAATTCGGAGCTTGAGGTTGGGGTTGCCCTCGTCTTCCACCAACGACGACACCTTCTTGACCGCGTTGTCGGTCAAACGAATTTCATTGGGGTCAAACGCTTCAACGACCGTCATGGGGTAACTGCTGGGTTGTGGATAATGGGTAAAGTGTAGCGCAAAGCGAGAGCGGGGGGAGCGGCACTAATGCCGGCTCCGTACCGCACACCTCATCTCGCACCCCAGTCCTGTCAGGACTGTGCAACTTCCTCCGCCAAACGCTTCTCGCGCTGGCTCGCCAGATCATCAACTTTGGCGGAGACATGGCGCAAGCCGCCATTGGCGCGACAACCCACGGCCATTTCAATGAGGTGGTAGTAGACATCGCCATCGACCTCGGCTTTTTCGGCCAACTCAAGGCGCTCACTCGAGTGGATATCGCCTTTCACCGCGCCATTGATAACCGCGGAGGGCACACGGATCTCGCCTGCCACCTCGCCGCCTTCCATGATCCGCAACATCGCTTCCTTGCCCTCTTGGGCCACAATCGATCCATTGACTTTGCCTTCGACATCCAGATTGCCAGCAAATTGGATGTCCCCGGTGACTACGGCATCACGCGCAATCAAGGTTGTCGAGCCCTGAACCGTCGTCAGCGGCTTGTCTTTTCGTCCCATCATCAGTCTCTCCGTACCGTTTTGACTGCATTTGTAGCAGCGGAACCGTCTAACGTACCACTAAATCGGCCCAAATATAACTAGTTCGAATATCTTCTGAAGTAGGTTTTGAAAGTTCGAGCACAACTTCAACCTGATTGGGGGTAAATCCAGGGGGGAATTCAAGCTCTCCCTCAATCCGTTGGAAATAGCGAAAATTGAGGACCAGCGGGGAACCTGATGAGGTAAGGTCGAGCTCTGTTAACGGTAACGAGGTAATAGCTCCGGCCATTACACCCGTGAAATTGACCTTGAGATCCCCCCGGTACCCGCTGGAGGTCTTGCCACCCTGCTGCACCACGAGCTGATAGCGCCAAACCCCCGGCTGTTCAGTGGCCCTGAAGACCGGCTGGCGCAGCCGCGGCCCCCGGGTGATCTCCTCGGGGGCGAGCACCTCCTGATAAAACGCCAGCTCACGCTCACGCTCTTCAATAACCCCGCGGGCCTCGGCGAGGGAGGTGGTGAGATCGGCAATGGCCTGGGTATCAAGCTCGGCCCGAGTCGCCAGCAAGGCCAACTCTTCGCGCAGAGCGTCGGATTCGCCGCTCCAGGGAATGGGCCGCTGGCTGGCGCGGTGCTCACCCCAAAAATAAGCGGCCCCCGTCATCGCGATAACAACTGAAACCCCAGCGAACATAAGCAAGCGCTGGCGCCGTGGATTCTCCCGTTTTACAACGGTTCGGTACTGCTCGCGTGGCATCAAAAACCTCAGGGCGCGAGAGCAATGCCCGCGAGTCCCGCCGTCTCGGGAAGACCGAACATCAAATTCATGACCTGCACGGCCTGGCCCGATGCACCTTTGACCAGGTTATCAATGGCCACTGTCACCACCACGGTGTTGCGATCCTGCGGAACCGACACCCCGATTTGACAGCGATTGCCACCCCTAACATGCCCCGTCTCGGGGGTTTGACCCACGGGTAACACGTCGACAAACGGCTCATCGGCGTAGCGTTCGCTGAACAAACCATGCAGATCCTGATCGGCCTTGAGAAGACGACCAAACAAGGTGGAGTGAATGCCGCGATTCATCGGTACCAAATGGGGCACAAAGGTCAGCGATACCGAGCCTCCGGCCAGGGTGGCAAGACCCTGCTCGATTTCGGGCAGATGACGATGCCCGGCCACCCCATAGGCCTTAAAGTTCTCCCCGGCTTCGGTCAGCAGGTTCGCCACCTTGGCTTGACGCCCCGCCCCGCTGACGCCCGAGGCGCTGCTGGCTATGAGGTTGGCAGGATCGATCAACCCGTTCTCTAACAGCGGCAAAAACCCCAACTGCACGGAGGTTGGATAACATCCAGCGCAGGCGACCAAAGAGGCCTCTTTGATAGCCGCTCTATTCATCTCCGGCAGACCGTAGACCGCGGTGGCACAAAGCGCGGGACTCGCGTGGGTTTCCCCGTACCAAGACTCCCAGAGCGCTGCGTCACGAAGCCGGTAGTCCGCCGATAGATCGATTACTCTCACGCCGTCACTCACCAGCGCCGGGACGGTATTCATGGCGACGTTGTGGGGTGTCGCAAAAAAGACCACATCGCAACGCGTCCAATCGGCCTTGGCGGGATCGGTAAACACCAGGTCGGTGTGCGAACGGAGGGTGGGAAATAACGTATCTAGGCGACGTCCAGCCTCCCCCCGGGAAGAGATGAGGTCGACCGACACCTCGGGGTGTCGCAATAACAGGCGCAGCAGTTCAATACCGGTGTAACCGGTCCCGCCGACAATGCCAACCTTGATCATGGGGACTCCCACTTTTTCTGCTATGGTTCCAATGCCAAACTTTCTCATGTTACGGCGAGGTCGTCATGCTTTGGATTAAGGCGTTTCATGTCATTTTTATGGTTTGTTGGTTCGCCGGGTTGTTCTACCTGCCCCGAATCTTCGTCTATTACGCCCAAGCCCCAGACCCTGAGACCCGACAAACCCTCGCGGTCATGGCGCGAAAGCTCTACCGCTTTGTCACCCCCTTTATGCTCCTCACCATCGGCTTTGGGCTCTGGCGGCTGAGCTATCAATGGGATTACTACCTCAGCGCGCACTGGATGCAGGCCAAACTGGCCGGTGTTGTCTTCCTCATTGGCTATCACCTGCAGTGCGGGGTGTATATGCGGCGCATTGGCAACGGCGAGGATGACAAGACCCACGTCTTTTACCGGTTCTTCAACGAAGTGCCCGTGCTCTTTTTGTTCGCTATCGTCTTATTGGTGTATGTAAGGCCTTTCTGACCCGTCCCAGCCCTGCGATAATCTCACCATCCTGTCTATTCTATGACCACGAGTAATCGCGACATGAGCCAATCAGACGCCCTCTTCGAACGGGCCAAAAAAACCATCCCCGGAGGCGTTAACTCGCCCGTGCGCGCGTTCAAAGCCGTGGGGGGAACACCTCGATTTATGACGCGGTCTGAGGGCGCCTACATCTGGGATGCCGATGGACAACGCTACATCGACTATGTGCTGTCCTGGGGCCCGATGATTATGGGCCACAACCATCCCGAAGTGCGCGAAGCGGTTATTCGCGCTGCAGAAACAGGTCTCAGCTTTGGCTGCCCCACCGAGATCGAATGCGAGGTGGCAGAACTGCTCTGCCAGTATGTCCCCAGCGTCGAGCTGGTTCGCATGTGCAGCTCGGGGACCGAAGCGACCATGAGCGCCCTGCGACTCGCTCGCGGAGCCACCGGCCGTGACAAAATCATTAAATTCGAAGGCTGCTACCACGGCCACTCGGATTCACTCCTGATCAAGGCGGGGTCCGGTGCCTTGACCTTTGGTGTACCGAGTTCCCCGGGGGTACCCGAGGTGTTGGCCCAACACACGATTACCCTACCCTATAACGACACCGCTGCGCTCGAGCAAGCGTTTGCGGAAATAGGGGACGAGCTCGCCTGCGTGATTATCGAGCCGGTGACCGGCAACATGAATTGCATCCTCCCTGAGCCGGGCTTTCTCGAAACCCTGCGGGCACTCTGCACAAAACATGGGGCCGTGCTTATTTTTGATGAAGTGATGACCGGTTTTCGCTTCGGCACTCAGTGCGCCCAGGGCTGGCTGGGTATCACCCCCGACCTCACCTGCTTTGGCAAAGTGATCGGCGGCGGCATGCCAGTCGGAGCCTTCGGGGGCCGACGGGACATCATGGAACACATCTCACCCCTGGGGCCTGTTTATCAGGCGGGCACCTTGTCGGGCAATCCAGTGGCGATGGCCGCGGGGCTTACCTGCCTGACCATCGTGGGTCGCGAGGGTTTCTACGATGAGCCCTTCCGGCATACCACGATGCTGGTGGATGGGATGCAAGCGGCGGCGGATAAAGCAGGCATCCCGTTTACCACGAACCACGCAGGAACCATGTTTGGTGGTTTCTTTACCGAGGACGCAAAAGTCACCCACTACCACCAGGTGATCAACAGCGATACCGAACGTTTTAGCCAGTTCTTCCACCGCATGCTTGAGGGTGGCGTCTACCTTGCGCCGGCCTCCTTCGAGGCGGGCTTCATGTCGAGCGCCCATACCGACGCCGATATCGAAGCCACCATCGACGCCGCTGCCCATGCCTTCGCTGCGTTGTAGCGCGCAACGTTTAGAAAGACGTAACGTCTTGTAAGGAGAGCACCATGAGTACACCTCGAGGACCCTTCCCCACGACCCGCATGCGTCGATTGCGGGCGAAAGCGTTTTCCCGCGCCTTGGTATCTGAAAACGCCCTATCTCCGGCGGATCTTATTTACCCGGTCTTTGTATTGGAAGGATCGGGACAGCGTGAAACCGTCGCCTCTATGCCGGGTATCGAGCGGCTCTCTATCGATCTGTTAATCGAGCAAGCCAAAGAGGCGGTAGATCTCGGGGTGCCCGCATTCGCTCTCTTTCCAGTGGTCGGTCAAGAGCATAAATCGCTTCTCGCCGAGGCGGCCTATTCCCCCGATGGTCTGGTGCAGCGCACCGTCGCGGCGCTCAAAGCCGCGGTGCCCGATCTCGGTGTCATGACCGACGTCGCGCTGGATCCCTACACCACCCACGGCCAGGACGGCATCATCGACGACAGCGGCTATGTATTGAATGACGTCACCACGGAGACGCTGGTGAAGCAGGCGCTGTCCCACGCCGAGGCCGGAGCCGACTGCGTCGCACCTTCGGACATGATGGATGGCCGGATCGGTGCCATTCGAAGCGCGCTGGAGGCTGCCGGCCACATCAACACCCTGATCATGGCCTACGCAGCCAAGTACGCCTCGAGCTACTACGGGCCTTTCAGGGATGCGGTGGGCTCTGCCGGCAATCTCAAAGGCGGAGACAAAAAAACCTACCAGATGGACCCGGCCAACATTGACGAGGCGGTTCATGAATGCGCGCTTGATCTTCAAGAGGGCGCCGACATGATCATGGTGAAACCCGGTATGCCCTACTTGGACGTCGTTCGCCGGGTAAAGGACGTCTTACAGGCACCAACCTTCGCCTATCAGGTTAGCGGTGAATACGCGATGCACCAGGCGGCCTTTGCCAACGGGTGGTTAGATGAGGAAGCCGTCATGATGGAATCCCTGCTCGCTTTCAAACGCGCCGGGGCCGACGGGATTCTGACCTACTTCGCCTTGGCTGCTGCTCGAGTGCTCAATCGCTAGCACCCCGTGGCGGGTTTCCTCTCACCAAGCGGGCAGACTGACTTTTTGCAGCAGAACCCTCGGCAGACCAACCCTCCGCAATCGGGGTTACTCGAGACGACCCCTCTGCAAAAGAGCCCTCGGGGGCGCCGTTGTCTCTGCAGAGTATTGGGGCTCCTCGCGGGCCTTATGGTCATAGCACCGTCGGTTGATGTTGTCGCCAGCGAGGCTCCGGAATCCTGCCAGTGTTTGTGGCAAGGAAGCTTCACCGAGGTGGCACCCACATCAGATCTTGTGGTTGTGGGTGAGGTGGCCGCCGTACGGGGCAATGCGTTGGACGTAACCGTCGAACAAATCCCGCTCGGGCCCGATTGGCTTACAGCCATCCGGGTATGGACCAAGACCGGGGATTACTGTCGGCCGCCACCCGAGAGGTTTCCTCCGGGGAGCCGTTGGATGCTAGCGCTTGAAAAAATCACTGCCCTACCCGAAGGAGGGTTTGATCCCTCAACCCCCAATCAAAGTTTTGGTCGGGTCGGAGACTACGCTTTATCTGCCTGCGGAGGTTACTTTCTCGACGTTTACGGCGATACCGCCACAGGCAATCTGTTGCCCGACATGCCGCGCTGGGCTTACGACCCCAAGATGAATCCCGTGTTGATTGATCTCATTACCAGCTACCTTGATGGAGCGCTCACCATAGAGCGTTTGCAGGAAGCTTCACAGGAAGACCCCGCGGCACGGGAGCTACTGCTGGATACCAAAAGTTTTCTCCGGGGGCAGGACAGTTATCTGGAGGACTAGTTGGCGATCAGGCGCCCGGTACAATCTCGAGCAGCTCGTCAATCATCATGAGCGACAGACCCCAGATTTGATTGTCATCGTAATAATAGGCATCGGATTCGATTGACTTGCCGCGCCATTCCCAACTAAGTGCCTGTCGATTTTCAGGCTCCTGAAAAAAACCGAGGGGCACCCACACGACATCGTCCACCTCATGATTAAGACTGAGCGTCGGCACCGCATCTAGCCAATACACAAACGGTGCGATGAGCATTTCGGGGCGATCCGGCCGCCAACCCGTGTTGACATCACTGAGCTCACACAACAAGGCGCCATGCTTCCCTAGATCGAGGCCAATTTCTTCGTGGGTCTCGCGGGCTGCACAGGCCTGGGAGCTACTATCCTCGGGATCGCGCCGACCGCCGGGAAAACCCATATGGCCTGACCAGGGGTCCCCCTCTCGCACCGCCCGGCGAATCATCAGCATCTCGACCCCTCGCTCCCCAGCACTGAGAACAATGGCCACCGCTGCTTTGCGATCGGGGGTGCCGTGGGCGCTCGCCGGTCGTTTAAAGTCTTGCAACGTTTGTATGAGGTGATCGATTGACACCCAGAAGAACCCCTCAGGCCGTGAACACCGTGTTCACATCCAATGAACTATCACTGTAAGCTTGCCAGTCTACACGGCATAGAACACGGGATCATCATGTCACCGACCCCTTCTCATCCTGCAGTCTCGCTACGGCGCGCGAACAAGCAGGACAGACCACTCCTACTCACCCTCATTGAGGAGTTTTGCCGGGTCGATCAACACGTGTTTGAAGCGCAGCGCGTCTCAACGGCGCTGGGCCCGTTATTGGAAAACGACAACCTCGGTGTTGTTTACCTCGTTGAGACCGAGTGGACCGGCGCGCCTACCAGCACAAGCATTCAAGAAACCGTCGGTGGGTACGCAATCATCACCTGGGGATACAGTATTGAATCGGGGGGACGCGAGGGATTGATTGATGAAATCTATCTGCGACAACCCGGTCAGGGGCTAGGCAGCGCGCTGTTTCCGTTGCTGCTAGAAGCCCTTGCGCCCTTCGAACTCAAGGTCATGTTTCTGGAAA
>CBFHQV010000077.1:0-11281 GCA_965658055.1 Luminiphilus sp.
GCTGCCGAATGCCGTTTCAAGCACCGGGCTAACACTAGGCGCCGCGTTAGCCCAGCCCCTTGTAGCCATTGTCATGATCAATTGGGGCTGGCGTGCCTCGTTCTACATGTTCGTTCCGCTGGGCATACTGTTCTTCTGGATCTGGTGGTGGTACGCCCGGGATAACCCGGCGGAACATCCGGCCATGACCGAGCAGGAACTCGACTTGATTTACGCTAATCGCAATAGCCTTACACAGGAAGCCGGATTTGGCGCCTGGAAGTCGCTGCTGAAAAATCGCGAAACCCTGTTACTTGCAGCGGCTTATTTCACCCAAAACTACGTTTTCTATTTGTTCTTCACCTGGTTCTTTCATTACCTGGTGACTGAGTTGGGCTTTAGTATTTTAGAGACTGGGTTCCTCGCAGCGCTTCCGTGGATAACGGGCGCCGTCATGGCGACCCTCGGGGGTCTTACCTGTGACGCCCTCTGTGCCCGTTGGGGGCCCCGACTGGGCTGTCGGGTGCCCGCCATGATCGGGCTCACAGCTTCGGGAATCTTGCTCTATATCGGGTTGTACTCACCCTCGCCCTACGTCGCTGTCGCCCTACTCTCGCTGTGCTTTGCCGCCACACAGTTCGCCGAGGGCGCTTTCTGGTCGGCGCAAATTTTCGTGGCCGGACCTTACAGCGCGCCAGCCTGTGGCTTGATGAATACAGGGGGCAATTCAGCCGGAATCATCGTCGCGCCCTTGATGCCCTTTTTAGCGATGCATATTGGCTGGGTCCCTGCACTCTCAACCGGTAGCGTGCTCGCCTTTATCGGTGCAATTATCTGGCTGTTCATTCGAGTTGATCGACCCTTCACACCGGCACAGCAAGCGGTATCGGCTGCCATCTGAGCACGTCCACGGCCTATTAATCGCCGGTCGGGGGGCAGTTCTGGCTGAGAGTCTTTCGATACCAGGCAACAAAATGTTTCAGGGTTGCCTCGAATTCCGGATGATAGGGGCCGGGCTCAAAAAACCGTGAATTCACCCCCATGCTGTTTCGCATGATGATGTACTCATCTTCCAGCGTCGTGTGGTGCCATAGCCAGGTCACCTCATCAAGCTGATAGTCGACCCCTTCCACAGCATCGCCACGGACAAACCAAACGACCTCAGCGTCGGTGGCTGTCAGGCTCCTCGGCAAGAATCGATACAGCACACAGTGATCGGGATAATTAAGCATGAAGCTCAATGGACCCATCTGATAATCACCCGCACCGCCGTCGTAGTCCTTGATCTGCCCCATCAGAGGCGCCACTGGCTGTCCGTCCTGACTGCCCGTGACAAAACCCTCGTAGAGGCCATAACGCATGGTGTGCACGCAGGCGCCGAAGCTGTCCGCGTCGTTATAGGTCTTTGTGTAGCGCTTTGACATACCGACCACGCCCGTGACCTCATCGGATCGAGCCAGCATTGCCTCAACGATAGGCGCCGATTTTTCATAGAGATCTTTGAAGGTGTGTAGCTTCGCATAAGCGCGATGCGACGTAGCACAGTGATAACACTCGAGATAGTTTTCGAGCACCAGCTTCCAGTTTGCATCGATGCGATAGGTGTGCCGATGGGCAACTTTTGCGTTTGCCAGGTCGTAAGCACCAAGCGGTTCTCGAAGATTTTCAAGGGGCGCCAGAAAATCTCCCGCGTCGGGGTCGCAGTTAATGAATACCAGACCCATGTACTCAACACACTGTACTGTCTTTATGCGGTACTGTGTTGAATCAAAATCAGCCATCACGTGGGTTTCGCGCGCGGCCTTCAGGGTACCGTCGAGCTCGTAAACCCATCCGTGGTAAGGGCAAACAAATGTTTTTCGATTACCGGCCCGGTCCTCGCACACGCGAGCGCCTCGGTGTCGGCAAATATTGTGCATGGCACGAATCACGCCGTCTTCACAACGCACGATAATGAGTGCGTCTTCACCGATTTCGAGCAGTTGGTAGTCGCCGACATTGGGGATTTCGCTGGCATGGAGCGCATAGATCCAGCTTTTAAAGATCAGATGCTCGAGCTCGAGTTCGTGCACGAGATGCGAACGATAAAAGTAAGGGTCCATCGCGCGCTCGGGCTGGGCATCGTCCGCTGCCAGCTTGGCGCGCAATTCATCGATCGAATCGTCAACGTGGGTCGCTATCAAATGCATCGAAAGTCACTCTTCAGGGGTTAGCAGACACACGTTTCAATGCGGTGGCGCCGGTGTCTGACGCCGCCGAGCGGGATTGAACAAGGGTGCGTCAATGACCTTGCAAGGTGCCAAAACCTTTGTCCAATGCAACTCGCGCTGGTAATAAATTTCCGCGACAAGCGCATCGGTGGACTCACCATGAGGCATCTCAATTTGTGCAAAGGCGAGGTTTGACTTGGCCGTTGGGCACCAAGCGGCTGACGTAACGGTGCCTACCGTTTTGCCATTTTTTAGAATAAACGAATGATGCGCGGGCTTGTTTCCCTCGACATCGAGTAACACAAAGCGATACGTGCAGCCCGTTTCCTTTTGCCGCAACAAAGCCTCCCGGCCGTTAAAGAGCGGCTTGGCAAAATCGACCTGCCAGGCCAAACCCAGCTCGAGGGGGGTTCGGGTTCTGCCGGGGCGAACGGCTTCTTCGGCGGGCACGAAGTCTACCCGCGCCTGCAGGAACCCAGCCTCTATGCGCGCAATGTTGAGGGCATAAGACCCGATAGGCTTGATGAGATAGTCTTTACCCACCTCAAAAAGACGATCCCAAAAAACCTCGGCTTTCTCTGGCGCGATCCAGATTTCATAGCCTAGGTCACCGGTAAATCCGGTTCGACTGACGGCCAACGGCACACCATCGAATTCATAGTGGGCAATACCAAAGGGCTTTAGCTGATTGAGATCGGTACATCCCAGAAGCGTCAGCACAGTGCAGGAGGTTGGGCCCTGAATCGCCAAGGCAGCCACATCGTCGCTCTCATTCTCGATAACGACATCGAAACCCAGCGCGCACCAAGCCAGCCATTCATCGGCGCGCTGATAGGAACACAGTCTGAACTCGTTCTGGCCAAAACGAAAAATCGTACCGTCATCCAGCATCTCACCCGCATCATTGCACCACACCGCATAACCGACTCGGTTGATGCCAATCTTGCTGACATCACGGGTTACCATTCTGTTGAGGAATGCCTCGGCGTCGGGACCGGTAATGCGATACTTGTTGATGGGAGAAAGGTCGAATACTCCCGTGGTACTCCGAATCGCAAAGTATTCAAGTTCGACATCAAAATAGGCGTTGGGCGTGGTGTACCCCATCCAAACGCCCCAGTCGTTTAGCTCGCAGGCCTCAGCGATACACCGATGAAAAGGCGTTGTTAACAACATCAGGTTACGATCTGGCGCGCTCATGACAACGCTCCTTGTCGCAAAATCTCTTGCGCTGCATTCCGTCCAGCAAGCCCCATCAGTCCTCCCCCGGGGTGCGCGCCCGCGCCGCAAAGAAACAGACCTGGCACCGCCGATTGATACTGGGTAGAGCCAGGAAACGGCCGCATCATAAGCGCCTGATCAATCGACAACTCCCCGTGGTGCCAGTTACCTCCGGTAATTCCGTAGCTCGCTTCAATATCCGCGGGAGTCAGCAATTCCACCTCAGTGACGAGCGACTTCAGCCCCGGTGCATAGGTTTCAAGCTGATTGAGTAATTGCTCCACAACCCGCGAACGAATGGCGTCCCAGCCCTCCTTGGGCGAGTGAGGCAGGTAATGAACCAAGGCGGTCATGACGTGCGGACCGGCCGGTGCCAGACTAGGATCTTCAATACTGGGAATACTGATATCAAATAGCTGCTTATCGCCCACCTCCCCGTACTTAATGGGATTGAGCATAACCTCCATGTCATCCATCGATGGCGCAATAACCAGCCGCTGAGAGAGCTCTGCGGGGGCAACCCCAGAAAACGCCGGCAGCTCTGACAGCACCAAGTGCAGTTTGGCAGTACCACTGCGCGTTCGGTAGTGCTCAACGCGACGCGCCATGCCAGCCTCCATGTGCCGATAACCGAGCAACTTCTTGAAGGTCGTGGTGGGATCTGCGCTGGAAAGAACAACGCGGGAGGTTATCTGCTCACCCGTCGCAAGTGCCACACCCGCGACACGGTCATGGTCTTTCACAATAGCGGCCACCGGACTGCCCAGACGAATGGTCACACCCTGACCTCGCGCCGCCCTGGCGAGACTATCGCCCAGCGCGCCCAAGCCGCCAAGGACCTGCCGCGGACCCTCTTGCCCCTGGCGATCACCGGCCTTGCGATGCAAGTAGTGGAACACGGTATTGGGGGAGCGAGGTCCCATCGTCGAACCGGTAACGGCATCAAGTGCCAGCGCAGCCTTCAGGCCCGCGTGATCGAAATGTTCATTGAGCACGTCATATATATTGATAAGCGCGAGTCGCATAAGATCACGCATATTGTCGCGACCCAACAGTTTTAAACCAAGACCCAGTCGGATCAGAGTCCAACGATCACGCCAATTCGAATCGACCAGCTTGGGCGGTCGCTGGCGGTAAAGTTTCTGTACCAGCCCGGCAAAAGCATTCATCTGCCGGGTGAAACGCCGGTAAGCATCGCGATCTTCACCACTGAGTTCCGCGCCGCTGACGCTGCTACCATCGAACACAAGATGCTTGCCGTCGGGTTGGAGCGCTAGGGTTCGCTTGACTTCTCCGAGTGCCAGGCCATGCTCCATCAGTTTCAGATCCTTGATGATGTCGCGGTCAAACTGACCCAGCCATTGCGCGCAGTCGGATACCGTGACACCCGCGGCAAGCTCACGGTTACTGGCGCAGCCCCCCGGGAGTTCCCGCCCCTCAAGCACCAACACCTTGTGGCCTGCTTTGGCGAGGTAGCAAGCGGCAACAAGTCCGTTGTGGCCCGCGCCAATAACGATGGCATCGTAATCAGTCATCGGCATACCCTCCGGGCACCGTATTGGGACGCCTCAAGTCCGACAGGATCTCCCTCGCGGCATTAGCTCCGGGTGCCGCCATCACGCCGCCCCCGGGGTGGGTGCCCGAGCTGCAGAGATACATGCCCTTTATAGGAGCCCGGTACTGGGCGTAGCCTGGGAAGGGGCGATTAAACAGCAGCTGATCGAACGTCAGCTCCCCCTGAAAAATATTTCCCTCGGTCAGGCCGACCTCAGCCTCAATTTCCCGTGGGGTGCGTGTCTCGCAATGGAGAATCAAGTCCCGGAAATTTGGACTGTAGTTAGCGATTTGGTCGATCACTGACTTTTCAAAACCGGCCTTGTCCTCATCGGTCCACTCGCGACCATCAATTTTTGGCGGCGCGTACTGCACAAACACCGACATCATATGTTTGCCGGGGGGCGCCATGGTGGGGTCGGTAAGCGAGGGAATCATCATGTCAAGATAGGGGTCCTTGGACCACGTCCCCGCCTTCCAGTCATCGTAGGCACGCTCCATTCGCTCGAGGGAGTCACTGAAATGCAGATCCCCCGCCATCAACCGGCTGTTGGGGTCTAGGCCGTTAAAAACTGGCAGCCCGTCCAGCGCGATATTCAATTTTCCCGAGGACCCGCGGATTTTGAAGTTCTTTGCCTTGGTCACCACATCCGCGGGAAGATCTTTAGGATTAGTGATGTCGAGGAAGGTGCGCTTGGGGTCCAAGTTGGATACGACGATATCCGCGTAGAATTCCCGACCGTCCTTTAGCGCTACGCCCTTGGCCTGCCCGCCTTTGACAATGATTTCATCGACGTCGGCATCGCAGATGATCTCACCACCAAAGGACTGCAGGGACTTAGATAGGGAATTTGCAATAGCACCCATACCCCCGCGGGCAAATCCCCAGGATCCGACATTGCCATCCACATCACCCATGTAGTGATGCAGCAGCACATAGGCGGTGCCAGGAGAGTAAACCCCCAGGGCTGTCCCTATAATGCCGCTGCCAGCGTGCTGGGCTTTAATCACGTCGGTTTCAAAATACTCATTCAGGTAGTCGCCCACGCTCCCGGTCCAAAACTTGATGGTATCGAGAAGCTTCTCCTCGCCCAGCGCCATGAACGAGCGGGCGAATTCAAGCAGGTCCTGAAGATCTCGCGGCTTTAACGAGGTGGGGTCCGGCGGGGTCTTCAACAAAAATGGTCTGATGAGGCGCGTTTGCAGGCTCGTATCCGCTTTGTATCGATCGTAAGCCGTCGCATCGCGGCGGGAGTGGCGCGCTAGCTCTCGGTAATGTCGACCGGGATCACTGTAGTTACCGAAGTAATCTCCGTTTCGCATAAAGGTACAGCCGCCGCCGAAGGGAACGACCTGAAGACCGTGCCGGGGCAATTCAAGGTCCCGTGCAATTTCAGGACGCAACAGGCTCGACACGTAGGAGCAATTTGAGTAGTACCAGCCTTCGTAAAGCTCACGACTCACCGTCGCACCGCCGATGTAGGGGTTTCGCTCCATCACGGCAACGCTGAGGCCTGCCTTTGCCAAATAAGCAGCGTTGGTCAGGCCATTGTGGCCTGCTCCAATTACTATCGCATCGTATCGACTCAAATGTCCCTCCCGGGCATCCAACTAGCGGGCTGAATCTTGCCATGCTCATCCATAGCTTGCCACGCCAAATCGCAAAAAAAACGATCCCGCGTTGTTTGGTTGATACCATCTAACCCCCTGCCGGGGACAAGGCATTGAGGTCTCTAGCATAGCGTCGGGGCAATCTAATTCCCATGACACGCGCATCACTGTGATTACGAAGCAACTAATCATTGCCATATTGTGGGGAAACAACACCATGCCGGAAGCCATCGCTACCATTGCCCTGTTTCTGACTATCACCTTTCTCGTTTATACGCACGTGGGAATCACTAACATTGCCAACAGCTACAAGCTATGGTTTCAGGAGGGTTATTGGGTCAACTACAACGTGGTAGAGGCCATTTCTTGGGTTGCCAAAGCCGCGGTAATCCTGCCCGGGCTGATATGGCAAAAAGAGATTTGGCAACTGCATGTGATTACCCTGGTCACGTCAGCATTATTGATCTGGGTATCTGAGCGAAAGCTTCTTCCCACCATGGTCGCCTTTAACACCCTCTGGATCGGACTATCCAGTGTGGTTATTGTCAGAAACTTGCTCTGATAGCTCCTCAACCTGATGTTGGACCCGATAACGCCCGAGCCTTGGGTCCTCTTTTGATAACCGGATGCTCTATGCCGACGATGCTCCCGGCGCTTAAACTGCGGATGTTTCAGGAAAGGGGCATGAGGCCTTTTATGCGCGCAGCTTTTCTCAGCAGCTCTTTCATTATCGGCGTTTTGCTGTCCTATCATTCCTCGGCGGAACCGCCGTCACTTGCGGAAGTCCCGGAGATCAGGCGGGGCCTATTGATGGGGTATCTGCCGATGGACAACCCACTAAGAAGCGATGAATTTATCCCACCACCCCCGGCCGCAGGCTCGGCCGAACAGGCCGCCGATGACGCGTTTAGCGCAAGGCTTTTAGCCAATCAGGACGCAGCGCGATTCGAGCTCGCTGCCGCAGATGCCCATTTAGGCCCGGAATCCACTGCAACATTTTCTTGCGCCGCGGGATTCGACATTAGCCAGGAAGAAACCCCTTATCTACAGATGTTGCTACGAAGAACCTTGACCGATCTGGGGCTAGCAACCTACGGCGCTAAAAATGCCTATCAGCGCCAGCGTCCTTTTATGAGCAACCAACAACCAATCTGTACTCCGAAAGAAGAAGAGATGCTTCGAAGCGACGGCTCCTATCCTTCAGGCCACACCGCGATTGGCTGGGGGTGGGCACTGATTCTCTCCGACCTAATCCCAACTCGAGCGGAGCAGATTCTTGCTCGTGGTATCGCTTTCGGTGACAGTCGAAACGTCTGTAATGTCCATTGGAGGAGCGATGTGCAAGCGGGCATGGTGGTGGGATCGGCGGCCTTCGCAAGGCTTCAAAGCAACGCGGATTTCCTTGAGGCACTGGATTTAGCTCGCACGGAAATCAGCGCTGCCATTGCAAGCGGCGAACTCACTCAGAAAGACTGTGCCGCAGAGAGACAGACTCTACAAAGATAGCGCCAGGTGCGGCTGCCGCCACAGTCCAACCAGGCAAGCTGACTAGACTGGCAATGTCCAGGGAAAAACTCGTTGGAGGTGTTATCCCTCCACCTCATTGACTAGCGCCTTGTGGCCCGAGACTTTCTCCAGTCGCATCTCGATAATCTGCCACCCGACATGAGAGTCGAAGGCCACCTTGTCTCTGTAGGTACCAATGAAGATGTCGACAAACTTTCCCGGATCGGCGTGCCAAGCCTGCACGTAGCTGACCATCGATGCGCTACCCCCCATTCCATCCGAATCAGGTAAAGCATCGATCGTCACCAGCTGGGTACCAATAAGATGCTGGGTAACCGCAAATGGCTGCAGTGCGTGAATAACCACATCAACCCAGGCATCGGGCCCCACGGCATCAAAAGTAGGACCATCGCCACCGTTACTGGCCGAGATTTTGACCTCAGGCGCAAAAATAGCGCGATAAATGGCACGACCCTGTTCAATATTTTCGGGCAGCTTGGACCCAATCAAGTCTGTTGCCAGACCATATTGCTTTCGCAAATATTCAATCTGCTGGATAGCCACTGTAATAGCAACTGGATCCCCACTCCCGTCATTCACTCCAGCGTTCACGTCACCCCTCCTACTTATGTTCCGTTAGTCCCTTGTATTACTCTTTAATGCAGACGTCACCCGACCACCACCGGGTCGAGCAATTGTATTGAAGACGTCCCCTTGAGCCGTGCTGCCAGTCCAGAACCCGCAGAATCGATGGTGAGGGTGCCATACCGGTGTTGCTTTGCTCCTGTAGCTCCTCGAGAGGAATTGGGTAGCTGGCCCAATCCCTAGGCGCACGCCAACCAGGAGGTGGAACAAGCTCAGAGCGCGTGCCGTTGATCGGATATTGCGCTCGCCAATCATGGATGGCTTGACTGAGCTTTTCCACGATGTCGGGATGCGCAGAAGCCAGATTATTGTACTCGTTTGGGTCGTTAGCGATGTCAAATAAATAATTGGTCACCGTAATCGACAGCTGTTCTTGCTCGACTTCTTGTACCAGCTTCCAGTCTTCGTCGAACGCAGTAAATTTAAAACTCCCGTATATCGGTATTTCAGAGGCAAACATCAGCGGTTTTTCCAATCGAACTTTTTCACCTAGCGCAATGGCCGGCCACATATTTCGCCCATCGAGCTCGAAAGTATTACCAGCCTTAACCCCCGCGGCAGCCGCTAGGGTTGGAAACACATCCATCACGCTCATGATCTGGTCAAACTGCTGTCCGCTTTCGAGTCTCTTGGGCCAGCGCAGCAAGGAGACGACCCGTATTCCCCCTTCAAACGTCTCTCCCTTTCCGCCTCGAAGGGGCGCATTGTTGGCGCCGCCATAGGAATAAGCCGCACCCCCGTTGTCGCTGAAAAACAGCACAATGGTGTTATCCGCTATACCCTCGTCTTCGAGGGTTTGCAGCACCTGCCCGATGGCCTGGTCCATGGCATCGACCACAGCGGCATACATCGGCCGAGCGCTGGGTCGGAGCATCATGGTCGACATGCGACGGGTATCGTCGGTTTGACGCGAGCGCGCGGGTGGCAGATCTGTATTAATATCTTCGTACTTCTCCTGCAGTTCTAGCGGCGCATCTAGCGGGGTGTGGGGAGCGATAAAAGGCATGTACATAAAAAAGGGCCGGGTCTTGTCTCGCTCTCTGATGTACCGAGATACTTCATCAGCCAGTAAGTAGGTCTCATAGCCATCGTCATCAATGGAGATGCCATTGAGTTGAAAGTCCTTTCCACCCTGATTGGCAAATGGCGGATAAAACCCGACCTGGGTATGAAGGTGCCCGTAGAAATGGTCGAAACCACGATTATTGGGGTGGTAGGTCATCTGCGCATGGCCCAAATGCCACTTCCCTACCATCGCTGTTTGATAGCCGGCGCTCTGGAAAGACTGCGGCATAAAATGCTCATCGGGGTGCACACCGGTATTGTCCCAGGGGAGAATCACACCATAAGCGACCCCCAGGCGAATGGGGTCGCGACCGGTCATCAAGGCCGCACGTGTGGGCGAGCAAATGGGGGTCGTGTAGAAGCGGTTAAGTTGAACCCCCTGTTCGGCGAGCTGATCCAAGGACGGGGTGTCAATGTCACCGCCGTGATAGCCCACATCAGCCCAACCTAGATCATCCGCCACCATCACCAAAATATTGGGCCGGGTCCCAGTAGTATCAGAGATCACCTGGCCCAATGATTGTTGGGATAAAAGGGTCACCGCAATAAAGGCGAGATTGATCGTTTTCTTGTTCATTGGGGCTCCATCAATGCCTAGCTGCCTGGGTATCTGTCTTCACCTGAATTGCCGCGCGCCACCGATACCTTAAATAGCGTGCCCTGAAAACAAGTCCGCAATCAATGCCTCAGCCTCGGTTCTTGCTACCCGGCTGTCTTCAGCCCCGGCAATCATGAGAGTAGCCGCCGTGACAGCGCTCACCCAAATAGCATTTTACGCCGTTTGGCCTTTTGCATCGGGGAAATAGAGGAAAATGGTGGGTCGTGCTGGGTTCGAACCAGCGACCAATTGGTTAAAAGTCGACCGGCCAATTTCCAGGTAATTGATTTAATTTAACTTTTATCGGTGACGCCCGTTGCAAGTTGCACCGAAATGCACAACAAAGCAGGACTGATTCCGGCAAAAGTCCGGCAGTGGCGACCAATTGGATTGCGACTACCTGCCCGCCTCCGTGAAGGCCTTTTCCCATCTCTTCAGCGGGTTATGGAAACGTACTTTTTCTGAATTGAACAACTCCGGCCCCCAGCCCCGGGGAATCCAATGGCTCAGCGATTCATGCTCAGGATGGGACGGGTCAAACAGGACTTCCAGCAATGACTGGTAACCATGGACTCCACCACAGTCCTCCGGCGGGCAGGCCCGCTCACCCGCGACACACTTTGGATAGCGCTGCCCCTTCTCCCTGACTTCAATGCCCAGCAGAGTAACCTCGTGGATCCAGCCATCACCGAAATCATATTCGTACTCTGTACGATCCCCTGACTCGTATAGAAAATCGATGACCGGGATGTCCCAGCCGGGCTGTACTTCAGGGGAATCATCCCAGACGTCGTCCGAGGGTATGCCAATGAGTAAGGCTTCATCGCGTGATGACCCTCCGAAACGGAACTCGTGGAGATGGTAATCCAGCCAGCCCACTGCATCCTGGATA
>CBFHQV010000078.1:0-10663 GCA_965658055.1 Luminiphilus sp.
ACTCGAGTTAATAAACGGTCGGAAAGCAGCGCTTGCCCCGGGCCGCAAGTTCTCGCCCTTGGTATCCTGATTTTGTCCTCTGCTCACCGGGTTCGCGCGAGCGCTGCACGATGTATCGCAGCGGTCATGGCGGGCAAGTCGTTGGCAAAGGTAATGCCTGAGTATGTGAAAGATAAGGACCCGAGAGAGGTCGCCCTTTTTAAAATGCTTGTGTACGGCTCGCTCAGGGAATGGCCGCGACTTCAAGGCCTACTCAAGCAGCTGATGGCCAAGCCGTTGAAGGAAAAAGACCGAGATATAGCGGCGCTGCTAGCGCTTGGGGTTCACCAACTCTCTGAACTCCGTATCCCACCCCATGCCGCGGTGTCGGAAACCGTTTCCGCTACCCAGGCTCTTGGAAAGGGGTGGGCCAAAGGCCTCGTGAATGGGGTCTTGCGCAATTATCAGCGGCAAGCTGCAGCACTTGAGCAGGCCTTAACGCCCGCCGAGAAGCTTGCTCTCCCTGATTGGCTTCTCGATCGTCTCACCGAGGACTGGCCCGATCACATTGAGCAGCTCGCGGCGGCCGCAAGAAGTCATCCGCCGATGAGCCTTCGGATAAACCAAAATCATACTGACCGTGATACCTACCTGAGAATCCTGCAGCAGTCAGGGATTGCTGCCTTTCCCTGCGTGCACTCTCCGGTCGGCATTCAACTCGAGGAGCCCACCGATGTCTGGACCCTGCCCGAGTTTGGAGAGGGGGTTTGCAGTATTCAAGACGAAACCGCCCAGTTGGCAGCGAGCGTCATTGCACCAAGGCCAGGGGACTCTGTTCTCGATGCCTGTGCCGCACCCGGCGGAAAGGCGTGCCACCTAAAGGAGTTTGCGCCGCTGGCTGACATTACCGCTTTGGACATCAGCGAAGATCGCCTCGAGCGGATTCGGGAAAACACAGAACGACTTTCTCTGGATATAAAAATTCAGTGCGGCGATGCAACCCAACTAGCAGCGCTAAACCCGAACCAACAATTTGACATTATCCTGGCTGACGTGCCTTGCTCAGCTACAGGCGTGCTCCGGCGAAATCCGGACATCAAATTATTGCGACGAACTACCGATGCTGTTGAATTCCAGGCCCAGCAGCGCGCTATTGTTACGAGTCTCTGGCCGCTGCTGCGACCGGGCGGCCGCTTTTACTATGTCACCTGCTCAGTACTCAAAGAGGAAAATGATAACGTGGTCGCCTTTGCACTGGAGCAGCTACCCCACTGCGAACGTTTGCCGCTTGAGGTCCCGGGGGCGATGATGACCCAATACGGATATCAGGTGCTACCACACGCTCGCGCGGGAGACGGCCTGTTCTTTGCCGGGCTGGTCCGAACCGACTAGTGGCCATCAAGATTGCGGGCAAATTCCCCATGAAAATATCTGCATTCAGGTTTAAGGTCGGTGCAACTTTATCGGGAGGGATGCTGAACCCGTGAAGATAATTATTTTGGGAGCCGGCCAAGTCGGCGGAACCTTGGCCGAGCATCTCGCGGATGAGCAGAATGAGATCACTGTCGTCGACAGCGAAGCATCAACCCTGCGCGCCCTGCAAGAACGCCTAGATATCAAAACCGTTCTCGGGGATGCGGCGCACCCAAGTACGCTGTTCAATGCCGGCGCTGAACACGCAGAAATGCTGATCGCGGTAACAAATTCAGACGAGATGAACATGCTCGCCTGCCAGATCGCCTTCACCCTCTATCGAACGCCAACAAAAATATCGCGGGTCCGGTCGGGTGACTACCTAGAGAAAGCCAAGGAGCTCTTTGACAGCGGCGCCATTGCGGTCGATGTCATTATCGGACCTGAGCAGCTGGTCACCAACAATATCGAACAACTGATCGCCAATCCCGGCTCACTCCAGGTGCTGGATTTTGCCGACGGCCGCATACGGCTGGTCGCGGTCCGTGCAATTGAGGGCGGCCCTATTGTCGGGCGCCAACTCCAGGAAATTCGAGAGCACATGCCCAATATCGACACCCGTGTCGCCGCGATTTTTAGAGAGAATTCACCGCCGATTATTCCCGAGGGAACAACAGTTGTTGAGCCAGATGATGAAGTATTTTTCATCGCCGCGCGGGAAAACATCCGGGCCGTGACCGCTGAGCTTAGAACCATCGACGAGCCTTACAAGCGCGTCATGATTGCGGGGGGTGGAAACATCGGCGCGACCCTGGCAAGTCGCCTGGAGCACCAATACCAAGTGAAAGTCATCGAACTGTCTTATGACCGATGTCGCACTCTGTCGGAAATGCTGGAGAAGTCCGTGGTGCTTCATGGTAAAGCCAATGAACCGGCCCTCCTCATGCAGGAAAATATTGAGCAAACCGATGTGTTTTGTGCGCTGACCAATAACGACGAGTCAAACATCATGATGTCGGTGCTGGCAAAACGACTCGGGGCCAAAAAGGTCATCACCCTCATTGCCAACTCGGCTTATGCAGAGTTGGTCGGTGCCGACATTGATGTCGCCATTTCGCCCCAGCAGATCACAGTAAGCAGTTTGTTAACCCATGTCAGGCGCGGGGATATTGGAAACGTGCACTCGCTGAGGCGGGGCGCTGCCGAAGCTATTGAATTGACGGCACACGGCGACAGTAAATCGTCAAAAGTGGTCGGCCGGCGCCTCGACGAACTCAAACTACCCCCGGGGGTGACCGTTGGTGCGATCCTGCGGGGCGACTCGGTGCTGATTGCCCACAGTCATATCGTGGTGGAAACCGATGACCACGTAATTTTATTCCTGACCGACCGCAATAAAATTGCCGATGTAGAGCGTTTGTTTGCCGTGGGGTTTGGGTTTTTCTGATGCACCTCTCCATCTCCCTGCGAATTACCGGTGTGCTGCTGATGATTTTCAGCGTGGCGATGCTTCCCTCCCTCCTGCTTGCCCTGTACGACCAAGACGGCTCGGCCCCACCCTTTGGCTTGGCTTTTGGTATTAATATTTTGTCCGGGCTTGCGATCTGGCTGCCCTTTCGGGATGCCGAAAGAGACTTGCGAATACGTGATGGTTTCCTTGTGACCGCCCTTTTTTGGATTGTCCTCGGGTGCTTTGGTGCGATCCCTTTTTACACCAGTGACGCACTACAACTTTCTCTGGCCGGGGCTGTGTTTGAATCGATATCCGGCCTGACAACCACCGGCGCCACCGTGATCATTGGTCTGGATGACCTGCCGAGATCGCTATTACTGTATCGGCAACTGCTCCAATGGTTGGGCGGCATCGGTATTATTGTGTTGGCTGTAGCGATCTTGCCCATGCTGGGTGTTGGCGGTATGCAGCTGTACCGCGCTGAAAGTGCCGGACCCGCAAAGGACACAAAGCTCACCCCCCGCATCACCGGTACTGCCAAGGCGTTGTTTCAGATCTACATAAGCCTGACAGCGCTCTGTGCCTTGAGCTACAGTTTGGTGGGCATGCCCGTATTTGATGCCATCTGTCACGCGTTTTCGACGGTTGCGATCGGCGGTTTCTCGACTCACGACAGCAGCATGGGATTCTTTCAAAACGACCAAGTATTACTTGTTTGTACGGTCTTTATGATGATCTCAGCGATTAATTTCGGCCTGCATTTTATCGCCCTACAGCGAAGAAACCTGCGCATTTACTCCCAGGACTCAGAAACCACTTTTTTCAGTGTGGTAATTGGCGCAGCGACCGTCGTCACCTGTGCCACGCTTATTTTGAGCGAGGCCCTGCCCCCTTCAGAGGGGCTGATTCACGGTCTATTTCAAACGGTATCTATCGCGACGACTACAGGCTTTACCACACAGGATTTTGCATCTTGGCCAACCTTCCTGCCCTTTTTCCTGTTGATGCTGTCTTTCATGGGTGGCTGTGCGGGCTCAACCGGGGGAGGGCTAAAAGCAATGCGCCTTCTTCTGATCTTTCGCCAAGGGATGCGCGAGCTCAAACAGCTGCTCCACCCCAACGCGGTGATTCCTCTAAAACTCGACTCCCGCAGGGTCCAGCCCTCGGTAGTAAGTGCGGTTTGGAGTTTTTATGCGGTGTATATGGTTACGCTCGTGACCATTATGCTGCTAATGCTCACAACAGGTCTGGACTTTACGTCAGCATTTTCGGCAACCGCCGCTGCACTCAACAACCTGGGGCCGGGTCTCGGATCGGTCGCGGCAAGTTACGCCGGAGTGAATGAAGCCGGAAAACTCTTCTTGTGTGTGGCCATGCTCGCCGGGCGGCTTGAAGTATTTACCTTGCTGGTGTTGTTTACACCCGCATTCTGGCGCCCATAATTCAGATCTAGCGCATACCCCTCGATTCCTTGATGACCTCATAGGCCGTTGAAATCTCCTGGGATCGTTCTGTGGCTACTCTTAACATCTCATCAGGCACCCCCTTGGCCATCAGTTTATCGGGGTGGTTCTCGCTCATGAGCCGACGGTAGGTTCGCTTCACCTCCGCGTCGGTCGCGGCTTCTGATATACCCAGCGCTGCGTAAGCATCGTCCAAGCGGTTTGCTGGGGACGCCTGAGGTGACTGATACCCGCCACCCGTATGAAAGCGGGATTGCGCCGCTAGCATTGCCAGTAGTCGATCTACCTCGCGGACTGGAACACCCAGCAACCTGGAGATTGTGTGCAGCGCATCGCGCTCCTCACCATCCAACGTTCCATCCGCCAATGCCATGCTGGCAAGAAACATCAACAGCGTGCCGTGTGCTTGCCGGCGAATGCCAACACGCTCTGTAAATGCGCGGATAGTCTCAGCGGGGTCGAACCCCGCCTCAGCGCCTTTTTTAAATCGCGCGATAGCGTCCTGGCGTTGCTGCGGACCCAAACGAAGCTGCCTGAAAAGCGCTTCTGCCTGGGCGATTTCCGCCTCGCTGACACGACCATCAGCTTTTGCTACATAACCGAGCAAAGTAAACGTGGTCGCAAAAAACTGTTTTTGCATTTGCGCCAAGTTATCGGGACTTGCCGCCTGAAGGGCTTGCCATAAACCCCGATCAAAAGCGTGACCAATCGCAATACCAAACAGCAAACCAACCGGACCCAAGGCGAGATAGCCGATAACACCGGCAATAATTTTTCCTGTGATAGTGGTCAAGCCCTGGGCTCCTGCTCAACGAATGACGGGCGGCGCTGAAACTGACTGCGCGCGACCTTAAGGTCTTGGTAATGATCAAGACCGTTGTTGGGTTGCGTTCGAAAACGCTTGTATTGCCACTGATACTGCGCCTCACGACCCGCCAATAGCAGCGCAACAGCGTCGTTCATTGCGGTCAATGCAACTTCAAGATCGTCACTGTAGAGCGCCTCCGGGGCGGGAAGATAAACCACATCGAAACCGCCCTTGGAACGAAAGGCCGCCCCCATAAAGGCTGCCGCACCGGTTCGCTGTATCAAGTTACAACCAAGGGCTGCGGTGCCACACTCAACCCCCATGAAAGGTACGTTAAGCCCGCCCGTTGGGGCATCGGGAACCTGATCAGGAAGAACACCCGAAATTCCCCCCGCCTTGACGCTCTTAACCAACGACGCGATGCCCCGGGGGGTGGTGGGGACCAACAAGCCGCCACTTCTTTCTCTCGCTCGTTGAATCATCGGACCAAGGCTGGCTAATTTCGGCGGCTCAAACAAGGCAACCATCTCGCCCAGAGTGGCCAGGTGCAGGCCCAACACCTCCCAGTTACCGAGATGCGGACCCAGCACAATGACCCCGCGACCTTGGGATAGTGCGGCCTTTACCGCGCCCTCTCCCTCGACGCGATTGATCAGTGCCGCCGTGCGGGTCCACGGCCGCAACCACACATGGCCCATTTCCGCAGCCAACGACCCGGTTTCCTGCAGGGTCTCGCGAACCAAACGATCCTGCTGCACCTCATCCATTTCTGGGAATGCCAGCGCGATGTTGCGCTCCGCCACCCGTCGACTTCTTCCATCTAATCGGTAACTCAAGCGACCCAGCAACCGGCCCATAGCCCTCGCCCATGCAATGGGAAGTCTCGCCATCAACCACAATGAGCCCTCTAGCAACACGCGTGCTGCACAGCTGCGAAACCACTGAAAAAATGAGGACAATGCACCAACCCGTTAACAACGAGGTCTTATTATGCCCTGTCGATCGCGGGTATACTAAGGTCACAACTACCGATGATCGGATCCCATTGTGATTCCCCAAACGTTTCAAGAGCTGATTCTGCGGTTGCAGAGCTTCTGGGCCAGCCATGGCTGTGTCGTCCTACAACCTTTGGATATGGAAGTAGGCGCGGGTACGTTTCACCCGGCAACCTTTTTGCGCGCCGTAGGCCCGGAGAACTGGAACGCCGCTTATGTGCAACCGAGCCGGCGCCCGACAGATGGTCGCTACGGGGAAAACCCCAATCGACTCCAGCATTACTATCAATTTCAAGTGGTGATGAAGCCCAGCCCCACCAATTTTCAGGAGCTCTATTTAGATAGCCTGAAAGCACTAGGGGTCGACACCCTGGAACACGATGTCCGTTTTGTCGAGGACAACTGGGAATCACCCACGCTAGGGGCCTGGGGATTGGGATGGGAGGTTTGGCTAAATGGCATGGAGGTCAGCCAGTTCACCTACTTTCAACAAGCGGGTGGGATCGAGTGCTTCCCGGTGACCGGGGAGATCACTTATGGGCTTGAACGCATCGCAATGTATTTGCAGTCGGTCGAGTCGGTCTATGACCTCGTTTGGGCTGAGACCCCCGCGGGCACGGTTACCTACGGTGATGTGTTCCACCAAAACGAGGTGGAAATGTCGACGTACAACTTTCAAGAGGCGGATGTCGATCAACTCTTCACCAACTTCGACTTTTGCGAACGCGAGGCGCAGCGACTCGCCGATAAAAAGCTACCCCTGCCCGCCTATGAATTGGTGATGAAGGCGTCTCATACCTTCAACCTGCTCGATGCCCGCCATGCAATTAGCGTCACCGAACGACAGCGCTACATTCTGCGGGTGCGAAACCTAGCAAAGGCGGCAGCACAAGCCTATTACGCCTCTCGGGCTGCCATGGGGTTTCCTCAGGCAGACGCCGATCTCCGTGCACAAGCACTGGAGGCGTCACAATGAATCAAAAAACCGCTGATTTTTTGTTCGAACTTGGTACCGAGGAGCTTCCCGCGGGGGCACTTAAATCCATGGTGGCTGCGCTGGAGCAGCACATTGTGGCCGGACTATTGGAAAAGGGGCTAGCCCACGGAGAGGTTCGTCGCTTCGCGACGCCAAGGCGACTGGCTGTTGTGGTCACCGAGGTGGTGACACAAGCACAGGACGAGCGTGTGCAAGTCGCGGGTCCGCCCCTAGCGAGTGCCAAGAACGAAGCGGGCGAATGGAGCCCGGCAGCTCTTGGCTTTGCTAAAAAACAGGGGGTGGCTCCCGAAGAATTGATTGAAATCAATGACCCGAAGGGCCCTCGCCTGGGGTTGTTGCGTGTCGAAAAAGGCGCGCAGGCCATCGACGTGTTGCCAGAGATTATTGCCAGTGCCGTCGCAGCCATCCCTATTAGCAAGCGCATGCGCTGGGGGCGAGAGCGCCATGAGTTTTTAAGGCCGGTGCAATGGTTGGTCGCTCTGCTAGGTGACAGGGTGCTACCCCTTGAACTCTTCGGCTTAAGCAGTGCACGAGAAAGCCGGGGACACCGTTTCCATCACACGGAACCAGTAGTGATTAGCGCCGCCAGCGAATACGAGCGAGAGCTCCACGCCGCCTTTGTTATCGCGGATTTTGATGCCCGCCAAAACTTGATTCGCGAACAAGTACAGGCGAAGGCCCTAGAGCTTGGGGCGCACGCCGTTATTGACGATGATTTACTGGAAGAGGTGGCCGGCTTGGTCGAGTGGCCAGTGGCCCTGTCAGGAAGTTTCGACCCCGCTTTTCTTGCCGTGCCCTCAGAAGCGGTTATCTCGTCCATGAAAGAACATCAAAAATATTTTCACCTGCTTGATAACGCGGGCGCGTTACTGCCACTTTTTATTACGGTTTCAAATATCGCTAGTCACTCTCCCGCATCAGTTATTTCCGGAAATGAAAAAGTTATTCGGCCCAGGTTGAGTGACGCCGCCTTCTTTTTCGAGACCGATAAAAAAATCCCGCTCGGACAGCGCGCATCAAAATTAGACGCCGTTATTTTTCAACAGCAGCTGGGCTCTGTGGGTGATAAAACCCGGCGCATCGCTGAGCTTTCTGGGTGGCTTGCCCAAACCCTCGGCGGGGATAGCGCCACCGCGCGGCGCGGGGCCGAGCTTGCCAAATGCGACCTTGTTTCTGACATGGTCTTGGAGTTTCCGGAGCTGCAGGGAATCGCCGGTGGTCATTATGCCCGGCATGATGGCGAACCCGAGGCGGTTGCTGTGTGCATCGAGCAACATTACTGGCCCAGGTTTTCGGGGGATGCGCTCCCGGAGAGGTTGGAGGCATCCTGTGTTGCGCTCGCAGACCGTCTGGATACGCTATCGGGTATTTTTGGGTTGGGCCAGATTCCTACAGGGTCTAAAGACCCTTTCGCACTGAGGCGAGCCTCGCTTGGCGTTATTCGAATTCTGCTGGCGCTACCCAAAGAGTTGGATCTGGGAGTCTTAATCGACCAGTCGATCGCGGGCTATCCCAAAGATACCCTGCAAAAAGACACCGCACCCACTTTGCTCAACTACGTGATTGATCGTCTGCGAGCGTGGTATGAGGACCAATCCATCCCTGTTGAGACGTTACGGGCGGTAACAGCGACAGGCATCACCAGCCCCGTAGAGATTGATAGGCGCGTGCAGGCGCTGCATATTTTCAGTGGATCAGACGCCGCTGCGGCGTTGGCAGCCGCCAACAAACGCGTGGCAAATATTCTGGCCAAAGCCGACGACGTTACGGGCACACCCCGGGAAGACTTGCTTCAAGAAGCGGAAGAAAAAGCGTTGTTTGAGGCGCTCACCCATATTAATGCCCTGTCAGAACCCAAGATACTTAGCGGCGATTACGCCGGCGCGCTGGAGGACCTGTCGGCATTGCGAGCACCTATCGACGATTTTTTTGACCGGGTGATGGTTAACGCTGAGGACCCGGCACTTCGTTTAAACCGACTGCAATTGCTCAGCGCTTTGCGAAACAGCTTTATCCGTATTGCGGATATTGCACTGCTATCCGGGTAAGGAGCGAATATGGGGGAAGCGACCTTATTTATTGGCATTGGTATTGGCCTTGCAGTAGGCGCTTTCGCAACATGGTTGTGGGCCAGCCGGCAACAACTGCATCTGCAAAGTGAGCTCAAGCTTGAGCGGGCAAAAGCCGAAGAAAAAGCGCGCTCCTTTGAGCAGCAGGTTGCGCAAAGCGACGCCAACAAAGCGGCTCTCAAAATTGAGTTTGAAAATCTCAGTAGAGAGCTGCTGGCCGCAAGAGACAAAGAGCTCCGAGACGCCAACAAAGATAGCCTTGGAGCCATATTAAAGCCGCTGGCCGAAAAGATAGATGGCTTTCAACATCGGGTAAACCAAGTTCACACCGACATGGTTCAGAACTCCGCCTCACTCATTCAACAAATTAAACAGCTTGAAACGGTGGGGCTGTCGATGAGTGCTGATGCCCAACACCTCACCGACGCCCTCAAAGGGGATAAAAAGCTGGTGGGAAATTGGGGGGAAGCCCAGCTTGAGCGCACGCTCGAACTGGCAGGGCTTCGCGCGGGGGAGCATTACGATAGTCAGGCAGCGTTTAAAGATGAGTCGGGAAAGCGGTTATTGCCCGATTTTGTCATCCGCCTGCCCGAGGGCAAAAACCTGATCGTCGATAGCAAGGTATCGCTGGTTGATTATGAGGCCGCCGTCGCTGCCGACTCCGAGCCCCAGCGGGATGCTGCGCTGAAGCGGCATGCTCAAGCGGTAAGGGCGCACATCGATAGCCTAGCTGATAAGTCGTATCAGCAGCTTCCGGGGTTATCGAGTCCCGATTTCGTCATGATGTTTATGCCCGTAGAACCCGCTTACATTGAGGTAATGCGAAACCACCGGGATTTATTTGCCTATGGATACCAGAAAGGGGTTGTGATGGTATCCCACTCGACGTTAATGCCTATTTTGCGCACCGTTGCCAATTTATGGATGGTAGAGCGCAGTAACGAAGAAGCGCGGGAGATAAGCTCACGAGCGGGAGATATTTTTAACTCTGTTAGCTTGGTTGCTGAGCGCCTTGCCAGCCTTGGAGGTAGCCTGCAAACAGCATCAAAAAAGTACAACGACACCGTCACGGCGTTGACGGGGCGTCAGGGGCTGCAAGGCAAGGTAGAGCGATTTCAATCGCTGTCTGCTAAAGCCACGCGGGAATTTCCCGAGGACCTTCGACCCATCGCTACCGAAAATGATCGACTACAACTGCTCGATGAGAACAGCTCCGACTCAGAGGACACCAGTCGCCACTGATGTCAGCATCTATCGGCATTGCACTTTTGTGGCCGCGTGTCGCCAACCCTATGATAGGGCAGGGCTGACATCAGTCGCCCGTTGTAGCGACCGGCGCCAGCGCCGCGAACACTCTTAGTCAGACATCAAGGTTGGCCACAGCAAGCGCGTTCTCTTCAATGAACTCGCGTCTCGGCTCAACGTCATCTCCCATTAAAGTGGAAAACATTTGGTCCGCAAGGATCGCGTCTTCGATAGTCACTTT
>CBFHQV010000079.1:0-10626 GCA_965658055.1 Luminiphilus sp.
AGACTGAATAACAGCGGTTCTGAAAACGTCGCGACCATGAACGCCGGTTATCAGCGCGCAGGTTTTTCGCTTATTGAAATGCTTGCCGTGGTGTTGGTTATCGTCCTTCTGACCTCGGTGGTCAGTCTGAATGTGGGTACCGGTGGCGAGGATCTCAAGCGTGAACAGCTGGCCCAACGTCTGGTGGCCATGATGGGAGAGGCACAAGTAGAGGCCGAGTTTTCCGGCGCCGATCATGGTTTGTATTTTGAGCTGACGGAGTCTTTGCAGGAGCGCCGTTTCAGAGGCAGCTGGTTACGACGCTACGATCAGGGTTGGGCCGAAACAAAGGGTAATCAGGCACTTATGGAATCGGTAACGTTTCCTGAGGGCACGGAAATTTTCCTCACACTATCAAACGATCCTGATGTCGAAATTACTTCGCGACCGCTGGACCTGCGCCCGAAGCCCCACATCATTTTTTATGCTGGAGGTGAGGTGACCGAGGGAACTCTTGAGTGGACTGACGCCAAGTCGGGCGAGCTTCTTTATCTCCTGGAGTGGGATCTGTTTGGGCGTGCAGCCCTATTGGCAGGCGGTGAGGAGGTCTCGCGCCTTGAGTTCCCGTAGGCTTTATTTGCAGCGGCCTGCTGAGGAGGGCTTCACCCTCGTCGAAGTCATGGTTGCGCTCGCTGTGGTGGCTGTTGCACTACCTTCACTGCTGTTTCTGCTTTCACAGCAACTCGATGGCGCCAGCTATCTTCGTGAAAAGAGCATGGCTTCCTGGGTGGCAGCCGACAGATTGGCTGAACTTCGCCTGGTGGTCGCTCGCCAGAAGTCCCTGCCCGAGGGTGTTCTCACCGGTGAGACAGAGATGCAGGACCGGAGGTGGTATTGGTGGATCGAGCAGGAGGCTACCGAAGTGCCGGGCTTTGTTCGCCTGGAGATCAGCGTTTCCCGGAGCGATGATCCGGAGGCCGCACCGCTGCACCAATTGGTAGCCTTTGTTGCGCCGGAGAAGTGGTCCGATGCGCAGCAGTAGTAGCACTGGCTTTACATTGGTCGAGGTGCTGGTGGCCATGGCCATTACGGCGTTCGTGGCGGTAGCCGGATACACCAGTCTGACAGCCGTGATTTCTGGCGTTGATAGCCTCAGAGAGGAGAGCCGCCGGTTAAACGACATCAATCGCACCTTTCAGGTCCTGGGTAAGGATCTTCATCAGCTTGTTAACAGATCGGTCTATGACGAATTCGGCAGCCGACGTTCAGCCTTCGAAGGGGGAGAGCTCGCGCCTCAGACGCTGTCGTTTACCCGCGCCGGGTGGCATAACACGGTGGGTTTGCCACGCTCCACATTGCAGCGTGTTGCTTATTACCTGGATGAGGATCAGTTTGTCAGAGCGACCTGGCCAGTCCTGGATACCACGGGCGCGATAGAGCCCAACGAGCTCGTCTTGCTGTCAGGGGTTGAATCGATCGACGTCAGGTTTTTGACTGGGCTAGATCAGCTTGAGGTCGATCGTAATAGCCAGATCGACCGCCGGTACTGGCAGGAGAACTGGGTCCCAGACCTGTCACGGCCCGATGCCTTGGCAGAGCCGCCGCTTGCGGTAGAGATTCGCTTGCAGATTCTTGACTGGGGTGAATTGGAGCGACTATATGTCTTGCCACCGCTGTAATCTGCTCGCTCGAAATCAGTCAGGGGCGGCGCTCGTGGTGGCCTTGCTCATCTTTGCCCTGGCCGCGGCCTTGATGGTGGGTATCCAGCGAGACTTTACGTTAACCATGCAGCGCGGGACTAATTATTTTACCGAGCAACAAGGTTCGGCCTATCTGCGCGGCGCAGAGGCACTCGCGACGGTAGCGCTCAGGGCTGACGGAGTCTTAGACAAGCAGCTGCCTGCACCCCGGGATGATTTGACTGAAATTTGGGCGGCGGAAGCGACACCTTATCCACTAGAGGGAGGCGGGTGGTTATCGGGGCAGCTGGAAGATCTGCAGGGCCGCTTTAATCTCAATTTATTGGTATCGGATCTGCAAGATTACGACAATGGCGGCGATACGGGTACAAACACCGACCCGGATACAGAAGGCGCGGATGTGGATTTGGATGATGCGCAGGGTGAGGACGCGACACGCTCTGCTCAGACCAGTCAGAGCAACCGTGACCGAGACCGCCTTTCACCTGCCAAGCAAATTTTTATCCGGCTATTGCAGGCGCTGGATGGTGTAGAGGTCAGTCAGCAAAAAGCATTGGAGATAGCCGATGCCGTGGCAGATTTTATGGATGCGGATAACCAGAAGCGATTGAACGGTGCAGAGGATGACGTCTACCGGGGCGCTACCCCGCCTTATCGAGCAGCTAATCAACCGATGGCCAGCATCAGTGAGCTCAGAGCGGTTAGCGGTATAACGAGAGAGATTTACACGGCGCTCGCACCGTTAGTGACCGTGTGGCCTACGGAGGGCACGAAACTGAACGTATTGACCGCGCCCTCCACGGTGCTCAGGAGCCTGAACGGCGATGGCCAACTTGAACCCTTGAGCGAAGAGGTAGGGCTACAGCTCGTCGAGGCGAGAGAGCAGGGGCAGATTGTAGATGTCGAATCCTTTTTGGCGACGGCTGCGTTTTCCGGTGATACTACGGGACTAAACGGGCTTCTAGCCGAGAGCACAGACTGGTTTTTACTGTCGGCCATTGTCGAGATTGCCGATCGAGAACTGCAGTTGTACAGTGTTCTTCAGCGAGACGGCGACAGTGTTGTCGGTCGATACCGCTCCAGAGGGGAGCTGTGAGGTGGCCATCTATGGCGTTTGATCCAAACAACCAGCCCCACATCAACTTGTTAATCGGAACTTAACTGTTGCAATGACTCAGCAGCAACACATAACCGTAATTCGATTGATCGACGGCCAGTTGTGGCAGTCTTCAGCGGGGGATTCTGAATCGCGCCTTATCGAGCGCCTTGAGGATTCGCATCGCCACGCCATTTTTGCAGCGCCCGCGCAGGCAATCCGATTAGTCAATTTATCAGTGCCTCCCGATGAGCGGCGTCACTTAGGAAAATCCTTGCCCTTCACGCTGGAGGAGCATGTCATCGACCCCGTTGAGGACATGCATTTTGCATACCGACCGTTGTCAGATGATCAATATTCGATTGGGATTGTTGCCTCCGAGGTCATGGCCCAGTGGCTGGCGATATTGGGGCCGTCATTTGAAGGCCCGGTCATGCCAGAAGCACTGTTGCTGCCCTGGCAGCCCGGTGAAGCCTGTCTCGTGATGGAGGAGGATACCGTGCTCATCAGGTATGGCGATAACTTAGGTGCCCGTGTTGACCGGGATCTGCTACCAGTTTTTCTGTCGTCCTTTGTAACAGAGATTCACACGCTGGTGGTTTATGGCGAGAATCAGGAAGCGGACCGTGCCTGCCTCGGCGAGGACTGGTTCGCTCGTGCTCAGTGGCGACGGGGCGGCTTTGCCAGCGCGCTTATGTTGGCGCCGCCGATAGAGGGCTTGCTTGATCTTCGGCAGGGCCAATTCGCGGCCACCCTGCCGCTGGGACGCTGGTGGCAACACTGGCGAACGGTGGGCATCGCCGCCAGTATTGCTGTCATTCTGCAACTGGGGGCGGATATCATCGAGTATCAGCGATTGCGTGCCGAAAATCAGCAAATTCGTGAGGCGATTCAAGCGAGCTATCGTCAGGCGAATCCGCGCGGAGCGGTCGTTGACCCTGAGCGGCAACTCGATCAGCAATTGTCTGAATTTGCCGCGCGCGGGCAGGGGGTGATGTTTACACCAATTCTCGCGAAGGTGACAGAATCGATTGCCGCCATGAATCAAGCGAGCATTTCGACGCTGAATTTTAGCGGCAATACCGCGGAACTCAGGATCGATATTCTGGCGAAGGACTACCAGGCTGTGGATTCTTTGAGGGCTACCTTGACCGAACGTGGTATGAAAGCGACCTTGGAAACCTCTTCTTCTCAAGGCAATGAGGTGCGAGCTCGCCTGCGGGTGGCCGCCCTATGATCAAAGCAGCCTTCTTATCGTTGACTCGCCGCGAGCAGATCTACGTCCTCATCATGTTGGCAGTCGTAGGGCTTTGGCTGCTCTTTCAGCTCGGTTTGGCCCCAGCCTCTTCGGCGCGCCAGCAAATGGCAGAGAACAATCGGGCGGCGATCGCTTTGTTGGCTCGAGTCGATGCCAAAGCGACCGAACTCATTGCTTTACGGGAAGTAAGCAAAAATCAGAGTAGTGGTTCTTTGGTATCGGCGATCAGTCGTTCGAGCGAGCTTGCGGGTCTCCCCGTCAGACGCTTGCAGCCAAACTCCCGGGGTGAAGTGCAGGTGCGTTACGAAAGCGTCAACTATGATGACCTGGCGCGCTGGCTGCATCAGATCGAGCTCGTCGAGGGTCTGTTGGTTGTGGAGGCTTCGATTACTCAGGCTGGGCGAAGCGGTGGCGTAAATGCCTCGGTTCGGGTGGCGAGGCCGACTTGAGCGAGCTACCTAACCCTTTGCGCTGGCTAGGTTTAAGTGTTCTTCTCTGTAGCCTGCTGTGGCAGACCCCTGCCCGAACTGTGGGAATTTTTTTGCCTGCAAGCGTCCAGCTTGAGGGGTTCACTGGATCGCTGTGGCAAGGGCAGGCGGCGCGGTCGCGATTGCTGTTCGGAGACAAAGCGTTTCAGTTGGGTAGCCTGTCATGGTCTTTATCACCCCGATCTTTGCTGTCGCTGACTCCCTCTTTCGATTTAGCCACTCGTTGGGGGGCGCAGCGTCTTGACTTGGCTGTTCGATTCACCCTGTTTGGTCTGGAGGTTCGCCACTTGACCGGCGATCTGGATGTTCGATTCGTCAGGCAGTTAGCGCCGCTCTATGTGGGTGGCCAGGTGCATGTCGACCTGGAGGCGCTTGATTTCCATCCCGGGCAGGTGCCCGAGATTGTGGGTGAGGTCCTGTGGCGGCAGGCTGTTTGGACTGCCCGAGGGGGTGATGTGGGTCTGGGCAACTTTCAGATGACATGGAGCAACCCTGAGCACGGTGGCGAACCCGGGGAGGCGATCGGCCAGATTGTCACCTTGTCGGGCGCGCTCAATGCCGAAGGCGAAGTGGCTATTGCAAGCGACAATTATCGGGTTAATGTCGCACTGACCGGTCCAGCCCTCGATAACGATGCGCTTCGAGGTGCGTTGCAAATGTTAGCAAGCCCCGATGGTGAAGGCCTTCGTATTCAATTGTCCGGTGCGTTATAGTCGCAGGGGTTGGGTGTAACGCCTTGGGAACTTACATGCTGAATCGATTATCTGGCTTGTTCACCGGTAGCCTGTTGGCGTTTGCCATGGCGATAGAAGCCGCTGCGGGGCCTGTGATGCAAGGCTTTCCGCCGTCCCCCGAAAGCCAAGTCACGAAAGCAAACTATCTCTCGCCACCCTTTAGTCGGTGGGCATTTAGTCATGCGAGTGCGCCGCTTGGCACTCTCATGGTGCCTCGAGGGGGTGCTATCCATTCGTTTGAAGAAAAGCGCGATGCATTGGATAGCTACAGAACTCCCGATGGTTTGAGTCTCGCTCGTGTTTTCGAGGATAACTATGCGGATAGCGTGCTGGTGCTCCGCAATAATACCTTGCTGATGGAGGCGTATTTTGGCGACGCGTTGGAAACGGATCATCACTTGTGGTTTTCGATGACCAAGTCCTTGGTCAGCAGCCTTTTTGGTTTGTACCTCGAGGCGGGACAGGTGAGTTTGGAGGAGAAGCCGACGCGCCTGATACCGGCGCTTGCGGGATCGGCGTTTGACCGCGTGTCGATACAACAGGTGCTCGATCACACGACCGGTTTGGCATTTAAGGAAAATTACACCGACCCCGACAGCGAGTTTGCCCGCTTTTATGGTCCCGCTCTCGGCTTAATGTATCAGCCGGGTGCGGCGGATGTGGCCCCCAGTGAGGACGTCATTTATGGGGTGTACGATTTTCTCACCCAGTTTGTGAGGCCCGATATGGCCGTCACCCCGGGCAACCAATTTGCCTACAACTCCGCCAATGCGGACCTGCTGGGTTGGTTGTTGGTGACCATGGCGGATCAGCCGCTTAATCAACTCATCAGTCAGCATATCTGGCAGCGCATTGGTGCTGAGCACGATGCGTTTATTGCAGTAGACAGAGCCTACATGGCAGTCGCCACGGGTGGCTTTAATGCAACCCTTCGCGACGCCGCTCGTTTTGGCATGTTAATTCGCGACAAGGGTCGATTTGCTGGGCAGCAAGTGCTTTCCGAGTCCTGGCTGGATGCGCAGCTTTCGGTTTCGCCAAAAGCGATTGAAAACATGGCAAAGAACCCGGTCTATCGCGATATGCCCTGGCGGGCGTATCGCAACATGTGGTGGATTCTTGACCCGGCGGCGGGAGAGTTCTGCGCTGTCGGCGTTCACGGGCAGGTTATTTATATCAACCGCGCTGCGGACCTTGTGATGGTTTGGTATTCGAGCCAGCCCAATGCGTCCGCCGCAGCGTCGCCCCATTTCCTTCCAAAATTAAACGCCGCCAGAACCCTGGCGCAGTCACTGACAAGTCAGGAGAACTAAACCATGGCAGTAGCAGGCAGTAATGATGCGCACTGGTCTAGCCGCTTCGCCTTCATTATGGCGTCGGTGGGATTTGCTGTTGGACTTGGCAACATCTGGCGCTTCCCCTACGTCACCGGGGAAAACGGTGGTTCAGCATTTGTCGTTATTTATTTGGCGTGTGCTTTCGCTATAGGCGTGCCGTGTCTTATTGCCGAGCTGATGATTGGTCGTCGAGGTCAGTCGAGCCCGCCAGCATCAATGGCGGCGCTAGCCGTAGAATCGGGTCGAACCCCTCGTTGGCGTATTGTCGGGGGTATGGGGGTTTTTACCGCTTTCAGCATTGCCATTACTTATGCGGTGGTAGTGGGGTGGGTGCTCTCCTACCTGTTCAAGGCAGCCAGCACGGGATTTGTGGGTGTTGATCGGGCTGTAGCCGCAACGGCCTTCGAGACCTTACTGGGCGATAGCGGCGCGATGCTTTTTTGGACGCTGATCGGTAATCTTTTAGTGGGCGGCATTATTTTTGCCGGGGTCAAAGGCGGCATTGAACGGGCAGTGAATATCATGATGCCTACCATGTTTTCCTTGCTGATTGGCCTCAGTATTTACAATGTCTTCAATGGCGGTTTCATAGAAACCCTGGAATGGCTATTTACACCGGATTTTTCGAAGGTGGGCCCGAGCACCTTTTTGGCAGCAGTTGGACAGGCATTTTTTTCAATAGGCGTCGCCATGGGCGGGATGATGGCTTACGGTGCGTACCTGCCTAAAGATTTCTCGATTGCCAAGGGCGCTATCACCGTCGTTACCGCCGATACGCTGGTGGCACTGCTCGCGGGTTTTGTCGTCTTTCCCGCGGTATTTCATCATGGTCTCGACATCAGTAGCGGGGCTGGACTTATTTTCCAGACCTTGCCCGTAGCCTTCGCCCAGATGCCTGCGGGGCACGTCTTCGCCGTGCTCTTTTTCTTGATGCTCTCGGTTGCTGGAATCACCAGCATGGTAGGCCTGTTGGAATCGGTGACGCTGTGGATTGACCAGCGCTTTGGCGTGCACCGTCACATCGGTATTTCTGTTGTGATTGCCGCCGTCACCTTTTGTAGCATCGCGAGCGTTTTGTCCTACAACGTCTGGGCTGACGCGAGGCTGCTCGGTATGAATTTCAATGAGCTCGCCGATGGGCTGCCCACCAAAATTCTGCTACCGGCGGGGGGCTTGCTGATAGCGGTGTTTGCCGGTTGGCTTATGGATCCCAAGTTCAGTGAAGAAGAGCTGCAAACCAGTTCTACCAATTATCGCCTATGGCAGCTATTGGTTCGTTTTATAGCCGCGCCTGCCATTGCCATTATCCTGGTTACCGGGCTGCTTTGAGGCACTAACAATGTTGACAATGCTCACTGATTGGTTGTGGTCTTATGTGCTGATTGTGCTTTTGCTCGCGGTCGGAATTCGCTTTAGCGTTAGCTCCGGCTTCGCCCAACTGCGGTTATTTGGCAAGATGTTTAGCACGCTGTTGGGAAGCCATTTGTCGGGTACTGACCGAGGAATTTCCGGATTTCAGGCATTGGTGGTCAGCGTCGCGGGGCGAGTAGGGGGCGGTAATATCGCGGGTGTCGCCGTGGCGATTTCCCTGGGAGGTCCAGGCGCTCTATTTTGGATGTGGCTGATTGCGCTTATTGGCATGATGACCAGCCTGGTTGAATGTGCGCTTGCCCAACTCTACAAGCGCAAGCATGTAGGAGAAGACTTTCGTGGCGGCCCAGCCTTTTACATGCGCCACGGACTCGGCTGGCGCGTTATGCCGGTGGTGTATTCAGCGCTATTGCTACTGACGTTGGGGCTTGGTTTTAACGCCGTGCAGGCTTACTCGGTGACTAGCTCCGTGGAGTCTGCGTTTGATGTGCCCACGTGGGTATCGGGAGCAATCCTGACGGTCATTATGGGCGGGGTGATCTTTGGGGGGATCCGACGAATTGCCGTTTTCTCCGAGGTCGTCGTACCGCTGATGGTGATCGGGTACTTTGCGCTGGCCATGACGGTCGTTGTGCTTAACCTGTCAGCGGTGCCGGCGGCCTTGATGCTCATTCTCAAGTCGGCTTTTGGACTTGAGGAGATGGTCGGAGGAGGGCTTGCAGCCGCGGTGATGCAGGGCGCGCGGCGCGGCTTATTTTCCAATGAAGCGGGCTTGGGGACAGCCCCTAATGTCGCCGCCGTCGCCGATGTGGAACACCCCATTTCTCAGGGGTTGGTGCAAGCCCTCAGCGTGTTTATCGACACCATAATTTTGTGTACCTGCACCGCGCTTATTATTTTGCTTTCTCCGCTTTATCAGCCGGGTGCCAGCGGCGTGGAAGGGATCGCGCTCACTCAGCTTGCCTTGGCGTCACATATCGGCCCCGTGGGTGAAATGCTCGTTAGCATTGCGCTTGTCATGTTTGCGGTAAGTTCTATCGCTTACAACTGCTACCTAGGCGAGAACAGCATCGCGTATTTTGAGGGTGCGCCCAAGCAAGCAATCACGGTATTTCGGTTGTTCGTCTTGGCATTGATTTTTTGGGCGTCCCAGCAGGATCTCGCCACCGTCTTCAGCTACTCAGACCTCACGATGGGCTTGTTGGCGGTTGTTAATCTGATTGCCCTGTGGCAATTATTTCCCGTAGCAAAAACCCTGCTTCGTGATTACGAGCAGCGGCTTCGTAGTGAGTCACCCATGACATTCAAGGCAACTGATTTTCATGGTCAAGGTGTCGACCCGGCGAGTTGGACTGAGCAGACGGAGTCGTTGCGGAGCTAAGTCCCAGCCTCGACGCATCAGCCTTAAAAAAACTTTTCCTAAAGATGCCTCGGTCTGTTGCTACCGGGTTTCTGATAGCACTACGTCAAAGGTTTTGGTTTCATCACCGCGTAGCGTGGTGATGCTGATGGTATCGCCGACCTGGTATTTTTCGAGCGCAGTGGCGTAATCATCCTGACTTTTAATAGCGTCATCTTCGATGGCGATGATCACATCACCGAGCTTAATATTACCTCTGTAGTCCCTGCTGGCCCCGATAAGGCCAGACTCGGCGGCGGGAAGACCCCGCTGCACCCGCACGATGGCAACCCCTTCGATGCCATAACGTCGAGTCCATCGGTCGCTGGCGAGTTCAACCCCTAGAATGGGTCGTAAAATTTTCCCATAAGCAATCAGCTGTGGAATAACTTCTTTAAGCATGTTTACTGGAATGGCAAATCCGATCCCGGCGCTGCCTCCACTCGGGGAATATATGGCCGTGTTGACGCCCACCAGTTGTCCCAGTGAGTTCAGCAGAGGCCCACCGGAATTGCCGGGATTGATCGCGGCATCGGTTTGGATTACCCCTTTGATTCGTCGGTTGCTCGGCGACTTAATTTCTCGATCGAGAGCACTGACGACACCCACCGTTAGGGTGGTGTCTAAACCGAACGGATTGCCGATTGCGAGTACTTTTCGGCCCACGGAAAGCTCAGAGGAATCTCCAAGGGGCAGAACGGAAAGATTGTCGGGTAGAGTGGTAAGCCGAAGCACAGCCAAGTCCCGCTCGGGGGCAATGCCAACCACTTCAGCGGGGTAGTCTTGGTCATTTAGCGTAACGGTGAGTTTGTCCGCCGCCGCGATCACGTGAAAGTTCGTGACCACAAGACCGCTGCTATTCCAAATAAAACCCGATCCCGCGCCACGAGGAATCTCCATGACATTGAGCGAAAAACGATTGCGCCGCAGCGCGCTGCTGGTGACCGACACCACCGCTGGACTCGCCGTTCTAAAAATTTCCGTGGAGTTTGCCTCGTCATTGGTTTCAAAGCTTAAGTAATCAACGTCTTCCGCGTGAGCTGCGAGCGACGCAAACAGCGTGGAAGCTATGAAACCCGCGGCAAGCCAAAAAAGGCGGACTAACGCCTTTAAGTGTTTGAAGTGAAAGAAGTGCTGGATCACGGCTTGTTCTCGTTTAGATTGTTAATAGCAGCCTACTGGCTTGCCTGCAGCACCCGAATACGGTCTTCCAGCGGAGGGTGTGACCGGAACAAATTCGCCAGCCCCGACTGTCCCGGCCGAATAC
>CBFHQV010000080.1:0-10574 GCA_965658055.1 Luminiphilus sp.
TGACGCTGTTTGCCATGTCGCGCGACGAGCAACAGGTCAAGCAGTCGCTCACGGTTCCGCGAACAGACGGCAGTACGGCTTTTATCGAATACACCGATAACGCCGCCACGGGCCATAACAGAGGGGTGGAGTGGCAAGCTGAGTGGCTGCCGGCGCCGACTCTGAAGCTAGGCGCTACCCTAGGGCTTCTGCAGACGGACTATAAGCGCTATATCACAGCCACCGGAGAGGACCTGTCCGGGCGCGCACAGCCCCAGGCGCCAAACACCATGGGCAGTCTGACACTCGCGTGGCTGCCCACCTCTGGGCTAACGGCGGGCCTTGAAGTCACCTACATGGACGACTTCTTTTTTTCGGATCGTCATGACACCCGCGCCGTTAAACGCGAGTTAGTGAATGGCCATATTGACTGGCGTCAGGGCAGCTGGCGCCTGTCCCTGTGGGGCCGAAATTTGCTCAATGACGACTACACGGTCCGCGGGTTTGGTAGCTTTGGCAATGACCCTCGCAAAGAGTATGTCGTTGAGCCCTACTATCAATTCGGGGAACCTCGGGTGTTTGGGCTTACACTGACTTACGACTCTTGACCCGCACAGGGAGAAAGCATCATGCAAATGTCCGCCGAACTCAGTCTCTACCCCCTCGATGCCGAGGTGGAAAGTACGGTTCTTGCCTTTATAGAGGAGCTTATAAGCGGTAACGACGTATCCGCCGTCACCAATAGCATGAGTACCCAACTCAGCGGTCCCAGTGATGCGGTGTTCACCGCGGTACAGCGCGCGCTGGAATCCAGCTATCAGCGCTTCGGCCGCCAGGTGTTGGTCGCCAAATTCATTCCTGAGCACCGACTCGATATAGGCCCCGCCGGCTCCGCATGAGCGCACTGGAACTCGCAGCGGTCTTACTCGCACTTGCATACGTTGTTCTCGCGATTCGTCAAGACCGCTGGTGTTGGGTAGCGGGGGGTAGCAGCGCGATTCTGTATGGCATCATTTTTGTTGGTGCCAAGCTTTACATGGAGGCCTCGCTGCAGAGCTTCTACCTGATCATGGCGATCTATGGCTGGCTCACCTGGGGTCGACCCGCAGCAGGGGACGACCTACCCATCACTCGCTGGACAACACGAACGCACCTTGCGCTTGCTGCAGGCGTGGCTATTGGCAGCGTTGTCATCGGCGGCCTTCTGGGTCGACTGACGGATGCGGCGTGGCCCGTTATCGACAGCTTTACCACGCTCGCTGCCTTGGTCGCGACCTACATGGTCGCCCGAAAAGTCCTCGAGAACTGGCTGTGGTGGATCGTCATCGACACGATCTCGATCGGCCTTTATCTAAGCCGCGACCTGCACCTCACCGCCCTGCTGTTTTGCGGGTACGTAATTTTGGCCGCCGCTGGCTGGTTGACCTGGCGGCGCCAACTGGCGGATGAACGCCCTGTATGAGTCTTTCGCAACCGCTTCTGAAACAAGACCCTCTGCTCCGACTGGCGCTGGAGCAGCTAGCCGATTGGACCGTGGGAGCGGAGACCGTGTCGTCGATTTCCTTACTGCCCCATCGCGGAGCCCATCGCGTTTATCGAGTTGGCATCACCACTGAAAAAGGCCCCCGGGATGTGGCTATTCGGATGCCATCACGATCAAATCACACGGGAAAAATAACCCAGCTCGGACAGCCGTTTGAGCGCGAAATAGCGAACCACGTCATCGCCAGTCAACATCAGTTGGCGCCGCAACTGTTCTGGACTGACCCCGAGCACAAAATTGCTGTCATGGAATATGCGTCAGCTGGGCCAGCGGTAAATCTTGAGGAGCTTGCCGACTGTTTGCAGCGCATCCACGGCATGACCTTGCAGGGCAACAGACTCTCATTGGCTACCACACTGGACGACTATCGTCGCGCGGCCAGCACAGGGGGTGATTGCGAAGTAACAACCCTCGACCCCGAGCTCCCGTCGCTGCAAAACGCAATTGCAGCTCTTGCCGATCAGCCAGAAGCCGGGTGTCACCATGACTTGAATTCAGCCAACCTCTTGCGGCAAGGTCATCATCTTATGGCGATTGACTGGGAATATGCGGCACCGGGAGATATCTACTTCGATACGGCGGCTGCGAGCGCGGGCAACCCATCGATAGACGGCACCGCGTTGATAAGGGCTGTGTTGGGCGAAAAAGCGGATCTCAGGGTGTGGCAGATTGCACGCCTTGTTTATCGTGCGGTGGAAATTAATTGGTTGGCAGCCATGGGAGAAACAGTGGCCCCACGTGAAGCGCGGATGCTGTTAAACGCACTGGAGGCAGTTTGACGGAGCGTCTGCATATCCTCGGCGCGGGTGCCCTCGGGACGCTATTCGCCCACCGTGCCATCGCCGTCGGCTACGAGCCTGTGCTCGTGACTCGCGTGCCTGAGGTGTCTCGCCACGCTGACAACACTGGCACACCTGAAAAGCAGCGCGTAGTCACAATCGAGGACGGCGATGATCGAATGACCCACGCTTTCGCTTCCGAGGCCGCAAACGCGCAACGACCTATCACGCATCTTTTTATTGCGACCAAGTCCTACGATGTCCTCTCGGCGATCGACAGCGTGGCCGATCGGTTTACCCGCGATACTCGGGTCGCCGTCCTCAGCAATGGCTTGGGTTATCACGAAGCAGCCAATCAACGTATCCCCTCCCATCGGCTAGTCGCCGCCACCACGACGGCCGGATGCAAACTGCTCAGCTCGAGCGCATCAGACGGTCAGCTGACACAACGTTATGGGGTTGCCGGAGCCGGTGTCACGCTGTTCGGCGAATGGCGGACCCGATCATCCGAAGGCTCATCTGCAATACCCTCCTGGCTCATGCCCTTCATAAAAGGTCCATGGCCCTGTGGGTGGCGCGACGACATACACCCCGCGCTTCTAATGAAACTGGCGGTTAACGCCGTCATCAATCCTTGCACGGCACTTAATGACGTTGCCAATGGCGCCCTGGCTGAATCTCCTTGGCGAGGACAAGTCGAACAAGCAACCCGGGAGGTAATCGAGATTCTGGAAGCAGCCAAACAGACCCTTGTGGCCAATACGCTGGCATCAACAATTGACACAGTGATCGCTGACACGGCGCATAACACCTCTTCGATGCTGGCTGACTTCCGGGCCAATCGACCCACGGAACATGAAGCTATTTTGGGCTATTTATTAGAGCAGTTAGGCCCGGCAACAGAAGCGCCGCTGTTGACTTCATGGCTTTCACTGCTTCGACAGCGAAGCCGCGATCTGGTTTTCTAACACAACGCCGCGATGGCTACCGGCACTCGATTCGGCGCTGCTCGATTCAGTGCCACTCGATTCGGTGGCGCCAGATTCATGTGACAGGCCAGCCTGCACCAACGCGACCAAGTTATCGGTAACCCCCGCCGGAATCCCCAGCCGAAGCTCCTTCAAATCTTGCAGCACTCGGCCCAATGTGGGTCGGCTGGATGGATGCAGCTCTGTAAGCCCCCTGGCGATAATCAACAGCTCCGCCCTGGTGGCTGCCGCAGAATGCCTGTCATCCGGTTGAATCACCTCGACCGGCAGACCCCTCGCTGTGAGTACCTCAGGCAGCGGATGTTCAAGCAGCCAATACAGCAAGCAGCCCAAGCTATAGATATCGGATTCTGGTCGCGCCATGCCACCCTCGATCCGCTCGGGCGCCAAAAACTCCTTTGCACCCCAGTGTGAAGCCGGTTTGCCAAACCGCGCAGACTGACCAAAATCAATGAGCTCAAGTGCACCTGACGGTCGAATAATGACGTTGCCAGGCGCGATGTCTCCGTGCATAACGCCATCTCGGTGAAGCTCTACAAGCTGTGTCGCGAGTCGCCAGAGCAATTCCAGAACCACGGCATCACCCAGAGCAAGTCCCAACGCTTGCCGAAGCTGGTGCAAGGATAAACCCGTGACATAGGGGGTGACCGACCAACTACCTCCCGCTCCATGAAAACGCTGAGCGCGAGCTCGCCCGGGCATCCGAACTGCCATCCCCGCCAACATGGGCATCGTCGCTTGGGCTCCTGCAGCCCCGCGCCCATCTGCCTCTTCACCCGAAACCAACAGCAGTCGCTTGCAGACCACAGGCTCTCCAGTCGCCCGCTCCTCTGCCAACCAACATTCTCCCTCACCGCCTTCACCCAAGCGTCTCAACAAGTTAAAGCGTCGATGCACCACATCCATCGCTATAGAACACCCAACTGTCTGAGCCGTGGCTTGAGTGCATGCACCGATACCTTGAGTGATCGTGCAGCAACCGACAGCGACGACGATTGCTCCAAGGCAGACCGAATATCCTGATCCGTCAACGCGTCGGCACAGACAAACTCGGGCAACTTCTCTAACCGTCGATAAAGCGACTGGCGGGTCATGCCCAGCGCTGTCGCCGTCTTGCTAATTTCATAATCGTGGGCACTAAATACGGCATACAACGCTTCGCTATCGAGAGGCATTGACCTTTTCTCACCGCTTTCAGGCTTTGATACGGCGCTGACCGCAGGCATCTCCCCCTCTCCCGCAAGATGCCTAAGCGCCGCGTAGCGCAGTTCTCTCGAATTGCCCGGCCAGTCAGCCAACAGGGCTCGATAAAAGAAACGCGCCCAATAGGCAGCGACCTCCGGTCGCTCGGCACTGGTCTCGAGATTTGCCTCGGTGGCGGCCGGACCCGCCTCCGTCAAAAAAGCTATCACCTGTGGACCGATGTCCTCGGGGCGTTCTCGCAGTGGCGGAATGGCAATCGTGTAACCCGCCAAACGGTGTCGCAAGGCCCGTCGAAAGCCATCTTGCTCGTCTATCGATCCATCGGTGGCGGCAAGCGCACGCACGTTGACCTGTCTCGGGTCGCCACCCACTGGCTGAATTTGTCCCTGCTCAAGCGCTCTTAGCAGTTGAATTTGATGAGCCTGAGGTGTGTCACCGATTTCATCGAGAAAAAGCGTGCCCTCGTTGGCTTTGGTGAACGCACCGGCTCGCGCTTCAGCGCCTGTATAGGCGCCCTTGACCACGCCGAAGAGCTCCGCGGCGACAAGTGTCTCGGGGATGGCGGCGACATTCAACGCCAGAAACGGCTGCTGCGCTCTCGCACTCAGCGCATGAATCGCCGAGGCGACCACCTCCTTTCCGCAGCCCGATTCACCAATTAATAACACCGGCAACTCACTTTGGGCGACCCGCGCTACCTGGGCGCGCAGCTGCATCATCTCAGGCGAAGCACCAATCAAGCGCAAGGGGAGCGAGTCATTCACGGCGGGGTTGGAATCAGCCACCGGCACCAACCGCAAATTCAACACCACACCATGTCCAAGCCTCAGGGGTTGCCCTCGCAGCAATTCTGCTTCGGCAATCAGCATAGAAGCGGACTGCGACGGACCCATTCTCACCTCAGCGTGCTCATCTGCATCGACCTTGAGCACGTGCTCGAGGGGCATGGTGGGAGATTGTAGAAAGCTAACACGCAATGCCTGCCGACTGACGTGGGGGTCGCGCAGCGGCTGACCATCGCTAAACATGGGCTGAGTTCGACCCACCGAGAGGGATGTTTTTACGGTCCCGTTTAGGACCTGCCCCCAGTCACAGAGGTCTACATAACGACCAATACGGGCGAGATCGGGATGCCAGAGGATGGTTAATCGAAGACATTGCCGATCGCCTGTAGCGCCATGCTCCGTGGTGCGCAGCGCAGGCTGCGTCTTGAAAGTGCCAGACATAGTTGTCGCCCCCTAAAGCAACAGACGACAGACTACGGTACCGCGATTTTAGGGAAAGGGGTGGCCGCAGTGTGATCTGACGCACACTTTCAAAGCAAAATGGCCACAATTGAAGCAGCAACGAGCCACAGAAAGAACGCTCCTTTTACCCCATCATAAACGCGTTCCATGCGCTTCAGGGGATCGACGTAGTCAAGGTCTGCATTGGGGTCGTCGACATCGAGCGCCAATTCCAAACCTTCGAGCAGCAAATCATCGGTATTAATTTCTGGATCCATCAGCCGCTCGCCAATCGAGCTGCGCAGTGCGGCCAGATTGCCTATGAGACCAAACGATAACCACATAAGTCGCGAAGGCAGCCAATCAACGAGATAGCGCACGCTGCCTACCGGCACCTTCTGATCCTGCGAACTCAACTGAATCAAGCGATACGCCACCGCACCCACAGGACCAATCAGCAGGAAATAGACTACCGGGGGAAACCACCGTTGAAACCCCTCATACAAGAGTTCACGAGACACGACCCGTCCGAAGGTATCAAGGTCATCGACCGCAACGGCATCACCACCCGCCTCTTCGAGACTCAATGCCACACCCTCGTAGTCGCCCACAGCAGCCCTTGCTTTACAACGCTCGACCAGGGCAACCCAATCGAGTCGACCAAAACTAAAAAACAACGCCGCGGTTCCCAAAAGCAGCATGGCAGCGGCACCAAACAGTTGCTCAACCACACTGTAAACCAGTGCGAAACCCGCGCTGGGAATCACCACCAGCAGAAAGAAACCCAACCAAAAATCGGGCTCGAGCGCTGCCACACGGCGCTTTAACACGTAAAACCAGCCATCACGATGCAATGGCCCACCTGCACCCAAAAACAGGTAGCACAACGTCGCTGATAAAAAAGCCAAGTACGTCACTTGGGAATCCCTCTACATTGCTTCCGACAGATACTGCCGCAAAATCTGCCAATCAAACGCCGTGCCAGGGTCGGTTTTTCGGCCCGGCGCAATGTCCGAGTGGCCCACCATAGCATCTGGCGCCATGGCGGGATAATACTCCCAAAGCGCCCTCACTAAACGACTGAGCGATTGATATTGAATCGTTTCGTAGGGAATGTCGTCCGTCCCCTCTATTTCGATCCCCACCGAGAAGTCATTGCAATTGCTGCGATCGCACCAGCGGGATTCACCGGCGTGCCAAGCGCGGGCATCGGTCGAGACAAACTGGACAACTTCACCATCCCGGCGCACTAAAAAGTGGGCTGATACGGTAAGATGCGCGATCTCGGCGAAGTAGTTATGAGCGGTGGGGTCAAGGGTATTGGTGAAGAGCGCCTCGATGTGGTCGCCACCAAACTCACCGGGCGGCAAGGAGATGTTGTGAATCACGAGCAAATCCACAGAGGAACCTGCGGGCCGGTCATTGGCGTTTGGGGAAACAACCACTCGCGCCGCGGGCAACCAACCTTCGTCAATTTTCCAGGGATTTGTCACCCTATGACCTCTCCTCTCGCAGGCGCTAACCATTCTTCGTCCGCAATCGATACGCCCACGACGTTTTGCGTGCACGCCCTTCCGCGGACACACACTCGCGTGCGCAGAAGCACAAACCCTTGCTTTGGACTGTGACATGATAAACCCAGCATACGTGGAAGCAATGGTCGCGTTAGCCCTTCGAGAAGACATTGGCACCGGTGATGTCACCGCCAGCTTGATTGCCGAGGACACGCAAGCCACGGCTCGGGTCATTTCGCGAGAGGCGGGTATTCTCTGCGGCGTTGACTTTGTCAATGCCGTTTTTGCCGAGCTGGATTCGACGCTACAAGTGGTGTGGGCGGGGCGTGACAGCGACCCCATCGAGAATGACGCTGAGTTATTTTCAGTCAGCGGCAATGCACGCGCTATCCTGACCGGCGAGCGCACTGCGCTCAATTTTCTACAGCTGCTCTCGGGTACCGCCACCCTCGCGCATCACTATGCGCAGCTTGTCGCGGATACCCCGGTTCGGCTGCTCGATACCCGAAAAACTATTCCTGGGTTGCGCCTCGCCCAAAAATACGCGGTCACCTGCGGCGGCTGCCACAACCATCGGGTGGGGCTCTATGACGCCTACCTGATCAAGGAAAATCACATCGAGGCGTCAGGTGGCATTGCCAATGCCGTCGCGGCGGCCCGAGAAAAAACCCCGGGGCTACCGGTGGAAGTCGAAGTAGAGACCCTTGAGGAACTTCGCATCGCGCTCGATGCCGGCGCTGACCGGATCATGCTCGATAATTTCGCGGTGAGTGCGCTGCGTGAAGCGGTGGCTATGACCGCAGGGGCCGCGGAATTAGAGGCCTCGGGCAATGTTTCGGAACAGACGATTCGATCGATTGCCGAGACAGGCGTGGATTTTATCTCGATTGGCGCCCTGACCAAATGCGTGACGCCACTTGATCTGTCGATGCGGTTTGACCCCTAAAAATCATGACTCAAAGCGTCTAACCGATTTCTACCGTCTAAGCGCTAAAGTTCAGCATTAAATGGCGAGACTGCGATTTTAGCGCCCAAGGCCCTATGCTCTGGGAGAACTTTTAAGCTAAGCAGCTAGGTCATTAGCGATGAAGAGCTCACCAACACGCCGTTGCGATCAGCATAGAGCCAATCGTCGGGGCGAATCGTCACCTCGCGAAGCAATAGCTCTATATGCCGATCCCCGCGCCCCTGCTTTTCGGTTTTGACGGGGATCACGCCAAGCGCTTTTACCCCAATATCGATGGTGTCGATAATCTCGACGTCGCGGATCGCGCCGATAATAACCAAGCCGGCCCAACCATTGTCTGCCGCCTTTTGCGCTAAATTATCCCCCAGCAGCGAGCGGTTAAGAGAGCCCTGACCGTCGACCACAAGCACCCGCCCCCGACCGGCCTCTGCCACCGCCTCGGCGACCCGGGAGTTGTCCTCGAAACAGGCGATGGTCTCCACCTGACCGAAGAACCTTTCGCGGAGGCCAAAACTCTGAAACTGATAAGGCAGCGCTCTCGCTCCCGGCGCGCTATCCGATAAGTCTGGGGTCGTGAAATCCACGGGACTTTCCCTCTTCCCTATCCGCTCACAACCAATCGAGGTTGTATGCCGACAACGTGCTGTCGGTCTCGCTGATCGCTCCGGCATGGGCGTCACACCGCGGGAGAATCCGCGCACCATAGAAAGCGGCGGTTGCCATTTTCCGTTCGCAGAAAGCCGTTTTCTCCCCCGCGGCAAGCAGATCGGCGGCGACAAGCGCGGAACGGCCCAAGTGCCAACCGCCGAAGAGGTAACCCGTTTGCATCATGTAATCAAACGCACCCCCCAAGGCGTTAAAGCGATCACCCGAGGCCATCGCCAAGACGCACTGGGTGGTTTGCACGTGACGCGCCAACGCGCTGCCGAGCGCGGCTGCCAATTCCTGCAATTCGCTATGGCTGGAGGCCGCCAGAGAATCTACCGTCGCCTTGATCTCGGTCTGTATGGCCTCCATGGTCGCGCCGCCGTCCCGAGCGACTTTCCGATTAACCAGATCTGCCGCCTGAATGCCGTTGGTGCCCTCGTAAATCGGCGTGATACGAACATCCCGTAAAAACTGCGCCGCGCCGGTTTCCTCGACATAGCCCATGCCGCCGTGAACCTGCACACCGAGTGAGGTCACTTCTACCCCCACCTCGGTACACCAACCCTTGATGACCGGGATCATCAAATCAATGCGGCGCTGCTGTTCACTGCGCTCGGCCACTTCGCCGTAATGGGCCAGATCCATGGTGACCGCCTCGGTGTAGGCGAGTGCCCGCATGCCTTCGATCAACGCCCGCATGGTCATAAGCATGCGCTTCACATCGGCATGCTCAACAATCGGCACCCCACCCTGAACGCGTTCACGGGCATAGGCGACCGCCTTTTGATAGGCCCCTTCCGACGCGCCCACACCCTGCAACCCAACCTTAAGGCGCGCTTCGTTCATCATGGTGAACATGCACGCCAAGCCGTTATGTTCTTCGCCCACCAGATAGCCCGTCGCCCCGCCGTTATCGCCGTAGGCCATCACGCAGGTCGGACTCCCATGAATACCAAGTTTGTGCTCGGTACTAACAGGGAACGCGTCGTTGCGCTCTCCGAGAGAGCCATCGTCGTTTACCAAAAACTTGGGCACCAAAAAGAGCGAGATCCCTTTACTCCCCGCCGGTGCGTCGGGCAGACGCGCCAACACCAAGTGGATGATGTTGTCGGTGGCGTCGTGATCGCCCCACGTGATGTAAATTTTTTGACCAAAGATTTTGTAGTGCTCGCCGTGGCGTTCCGCGCGGGTTTTCATTGGGCCAAGATCGGACCCCGCTCCCGACTCCGTCAGGTTCATGGTGCCAGACCACTCGCCGGTATTGATCTTCTCGAGATACCGTTCCTTCAAGGCATCACTGGCATGCGCCTTGATCGCAAGCGCCGCGCCAGAACTCAGAAAGGGCTCAAGCGCAAAGGCCATATCCGCGCCATTCCAGATTTCGCAGGCTGCCGTGCCATAAATTTCGGGAAGCCCCTGACCCCCGGCCTCCACGTCGGCGCAAATACCGACCCAGCCGCCGGCGCCCAAGGCCTGAATCGCCTCGGCATATCCGGGCGAGATACTGACCTTACCGTCAGTACATGTTGCGGGATGACTGTCACCGACCCGGCGCAGAGGAGACACCACATCGGAGCCCAACTTGGCGGCCTCGTCGAGCAACGCGGTGGTCAGATCGCCCCCCACGCCCATCTCGGCAAACCGGGGCAAGCCCCCCAATCGCTGCTCGACGGTGAGCACGTCATCAATAAGAAATTGCATGTCATCGGTTGGAGCTGAATACATA
>CBFHQV010000081.1:0-10560 GCA_965658055.1 Luminiphilus sp.
GGAAAAAATGTTCTCGGGCAACAGGGTATGGCTCAAATGATCCGCCTCAATCCCCTGACCAAAAGGCTTGCGGTTAGCAGGAATGCCGCCAACCGAAATGCCACCAAAGTTGACTCCGTGATAGCCCTTCACGCGACCAATGAACCGGGTTTTGTTTGGCTGACCCTTCAGGCGCCAATAGGCTCGCGCCATTTTGAGGGAGGTGTCCGCTGACTCTGACCCTGAATTAGTAAAAAAAACGTGATTGAGATCCTCAGGCATAAGCGAGGCCACACGCGTTGCCAACTCAAAGGCTTTCGGGTGACCAAACTGAAAGGGCGGCGCGAAATCAAGCGCCTGGATCTGTTCCGATACGGCGGCGGAGATCTCGGGTCGGCCATGGCCCAGCCCACTGGTCCAAAGCCCTGAATGTCCATCCAAAATTTGGCGTCCCCGATCATCGGTGTACCACACGCCCTGCCCTGCCACGATCATTCTTGGATCTTTTTTGAACTGGCGATTACCCGTGTAGGGCATCCAGTGGGCGTCAAGTGTTCGGCTATCCATGATGTGATCTCGCCATAGTATGTTGTCGTTGGCTAGGTGCTAATAGTAGGCCGGAGCTTGAGGTGCCAGTGCAATTACCCCGTAGAGTAAGGTCGACACAACGACGAGTACCAAGAGAGCTTTCCAGACCGGTGCTGGCGCGGCCTCCCCCTGGTAATTGGGGCTTTGGCCCCTCCACATGCCCTGAATCAACGGCTCCTTGCGAACCCACTGGTGAAAAGCCACGGCGAGTAAATGCAGTACCACCAGCCCCTGAAGCACAGCCCAGTTCAGATGATGCAACTCCGACAAGGTCGATGACCACTGCCCACCCCAATAGGCCAATGGGCCCTCAAAAGAAATATCATCACTGGTAAAGAGGCCCGTGGCGCCCTGGTTTAACACCATGAAAACCAATAACAGAGAAGCCCACCCACCCAAAGGATTGTGACCACTCTTTACCTCCCATCGCCCCCGCAAGTAATCAACAACAACCTTTGGGCCCTTCAAAAAAGTGGAAAATCGGGTGTGATAGCTGCCAACAAACCCCCATAAAAGACGGGTTGCCGCTATCACGATGAGCGAATAACCGCACCAGCTGTGCCACAGGGTGTAGCCCTGCTCACCGGACCACCACATAAAGCCCAGCGCCACCGGAAAATACCAGTGCATAAAGCGCACGGGGCGATCCCACACAGGCCACGCAGATGAAGACATTAGGGGCTCAGCAGCTCCATGAGCGCCGTCACTGAAGCCTCCACCCCTAACTCAACCGATGCCTCGGGCGCTATTTTAAAGAGCGGTGAATGGTGGGATGCCACGGCCGGCCCCCCTTGAGCTGCACGCTCAAAATCCGCCTTGGGTGTACCGCCGACTGCGAAGTAAACCGAGGGAATATAAGGATCAACCGTGAAGTATGGAAAATCCTCAGCCCCCATACCCAAACGCGGCTCGTCATAAAAAACCCCTGTCCCTAGGCTTTCTGTCCACGAGCTCCGCAACTTCGAGAGTAGCGCAGGATCGTTCAAGGTGGGTGGTACGCCCTCGTCTTCATAGACAATGACCTCGGGCAGCAAGTCCTCGGGCAATCCCGCCGCCCTACCGGTGTTTTCAGCAATTCTCCGGATACCATCAAGCAGTAGCTGCCGATCTTCTGCTGACTCACTGCGCACCGTTAATTGCAGCTTGGCGCCATCGGAAATAATGTTGTGCTTGGTACCCGAATGAAAAGAACCCACGGTAATCACACCGGGGCGTCGGGGGGGTAAATTTCGACTGACCACGGTCTGCAGCGCCACCACGATCTGGGAACCCAGCAAGACTGGATCGATACCTGCGTGGGGGCTGGCGCCATGAGCTCCCACTCCCTTGATGAGTATGTCCACGGTGTCTGCGCCACTGTAAGGCGCTTGGTCAGCGACAAGCCTGCCCGTGGGCACCGTCGAAGTAACGTGGAAAGCCAAGGCATAGTCGGGCTCACCATAGCGCGCCCAGACATTATCGCTCTTCATCGCGGCCGCTCCCGCCACGCGTTCTTCCGCAGGCTGGCCAATCAGCATTAAGGTACCGCTCCACTGATCTTTGTTTTCGACCATTAATCGTGCGGTACCGACCAGACTTGTGATGTGTACATCGTGCCCGCAAGCATGCATCACAAACACCTCGTTACCGTCCCAATCAGTTTGCTTCGCTGTTGAGGCATAGGGAAGCCCGGACTTCTCCTCAACGGGCAATCCGTCCATATCCGCCCTCAGCATCACGGTAGGACCCTCGCCATTTGCCAGGAGCGCTACAATTCCTGTACCACCAACCCCTGTGTGCACGTCGTAGCCCAAAGCCTCCAGCTCAGCCGCGAGCCGCGAGGAGGTCTCATGCTCCATGAATGACAATTCAGGGTGCTGGTGAAACCAGAGAAACAAGTCCGCCAACTGGTCGTCATATATTTGATCAACCCGCTGGGAAAGGTCCGTTTGCGACGCGGCGATCGCGGTCATAGCCAAGTAGATCGAAATGGCAAAAATTATTCTTTTCATCGAATGAACCTCAGCGAAAACAGGCGGAAGATGATACCAATTTAGTGTAGAGTGTGCCGCCTCTGATTGAAGGTCTGTCGCATTGGTAGGGATCATCATATACCCCAAAAGGTGGGTCACTGTAGCCCTGATCAGACCCTTTTTTTGGCTTACCCTGGGGTCGATTGGTTGGTTACTATTTACCCCTACAAGTTACGGCGAGACGCAGGAAACCACGCTATTGAACAGCGATCAAATAATGCAGAAGTTTGGCAGCTATGGCGTAGAGGTGCTCTCGCAAAGTGACGGCGTGCGCTTGGCAAATCTCTACAGCCAGCACGACCAGCTTGCCATCTGTCGAACGCTCGCCGTAACACGGTTTCATGAACCCACACCGTCCTCCTTGGCAGAAGCTGACAGCCATATCAGACAGGGCGAGAGTATTGGTATGACTCTTAAGGAGGCCGGATGGTCGGTGGACAAGCATGTCGCGACTGAGTGTCTCGCGCCGGCAGGAAAATACTTCGAAGCCCTGACCGCTGGCACAGTCCCCAGAGGGACAGAGATTACCGTGAGAGTTTACACCCTGCGCACAACCCAGGGGCAGCAAAGCGTCGATTACGCAGCTATTGCAGAGGCATACCACCCGGCCCACATAACGAGCGAGAGTTCGCAACACTGCACCACTGAAACCTGGCAACGCTTGAGTGAACTTGAAGCAGAAGCCCTGAGCGCCTTATTGAAATCTTTGGACAAAAACGTCCCGAGCTGAATCCTGAGGCACGACGCTTTTTAGACGCAACATAGCCTCAAAAAGCATGAGGTCCTCAAGGACCGAATCGGGATCAAGGAGAGAGCCGCGTTACAGCGAGAGGCGCGCCACGAGCGACAAATCGAAACCTAGCGATTGGGCTTGTTCGGCGGCCGCCTTGATCTCATCCGCACTCCTCGAAGCCACCCAGAGATTGGTACAGCGAGTGCCAGTCCGGCAGTAAGCGAGCACTTTGCCGGGACCATCAAACGCCAATCCGAGACCCTCTAGATCCTCACCCGGAAAGGTCACCGGGTTGACCGGGTAGCGAACAAAAGACATGCCGTGCTGCTGAGCCAATGCCTCAATTTCATCCATACCCGCCTGACCGGGAGATTCCCCATCCGGGCGGTTACAAATCAGCGTGGTAAAGCCGTGTTCCGCGAGTGCTGCAATGTCGCTAGGGGCGGGCTGTCCCGAAACAAAGAGCGTGTCAGTCAGTTGTATTAGCTGCAAAACCTTTAATCCTCAGTCATTATTTCCCTGATCGCGCTCTGAGTATACCCGGTCGAGCCCGTCTCGAAACTGCTCTCCCCAGGCATTGAGTATGCTCCGGGCCTCAGCCGTATTGGTGACACTATTACTCCATTGCAAGCGCATTGATCTCAAGTTGCGTCGCCGGTCCACGATTCGATAGAGCGTTTCCCCGGTTGATGCGTCGGCTATCTCTAAAAACAGCGTCATCTCACCTGACTCGGTAGTATACGTTCGACTCATACTTGGACTTTGCACATCGGGTGCGACAACATCGAGGTCAATAATGTGGGGCTTGAGCACCAAGGTTGTCGCGCCCGCCTCCTCCACCGGTACCAGCTCGTAGGACGGCGCCGTTAGCAGCACCGAATTAAACTCTTCAGTACACATTTCGGCAAGCTTGCTGCGGATAGACTCCATGTCCTTTTCTTTCACCCGCTGGCTGGGTGAACGCCTCGCCGCATTCTGATCCCGCAGCCAGTTTTTTCTGAAAGCCACATCGCAGGGCATGACCGAAAAATTCTGGTATTCAAAGGGATCTACGCCGGGCTTAACGTAAACATATCCTGCAGCTGCATCCGGGTTGCGGACCAGCCCATCATGAGTGACCTCAGGTACCTCTGTTGTGGCACAGGCGGAAAGAGCAGCTATTACCCATACCGCTAACATGTAGCGCATGCTTACGCTCATTTTAGTTTCCTCTCATTTTGGGGTCCTCTATCAACGCGTCTATCCCTCTCAAACCTCATTTTATTCCCACCGAAACGCGCATTACACCGCGACAGCTATCTTACAGCGACGCCTGGCACACCGCGAAGCGTAGAAAGTTGAGCTCCCCCTTACGCTGCCTTCCCTCTTGCCACTGGGCGCTACTTTAACAAAGCAAACTCGGACGAGAGCACTTCGTTTATCTCATTTCGCGGCATATCCGTTTCAGGAATCTGCTCACCGATAATTTTTGAGCCTATGTCCCGATAAGTTTTGGCGACTGCGAACATAAGCTCCTCGGGCAAGGCGGTGCTCTCTGCCATGTGCCGCCGCGCTGCCATTTTGTCTTTATTGAGCAAAATATCCGGGTCGGTGGCCATCGTCAGGAGGGCCTGACGGAACCCTTCTTTACTGTTTTCGCGAATCTTACCCTGTTTGTAAGCCTCCGCATCCCAGATCCGCGAGGAGTCCGGCGTTCCCACCTCATCCATGTAGATAAGTTCTGCGGCACCGGTCGCGTTAAGTGCGTAACCAAACTCGAATTTGGTGTCGACAAAGAGCTGCCCAATCGTTTGTAACCGCGCCGCAATCAGGTCAAAACCTTCCTGCAGAAGCTTCTCGTATCTTGTTATGTGCTCGAGGCACTCAAAGCCAAAAGCCTGCCAGTGCCGAACTATGTCGGCGCGGCTGATGTTGACATCATCCGCCGGCGGAATACCTTCCAGATTTTTCATGATCCCTTTGGTAGAGGGCGTGATCAATAGCTCCTCGAGGCGCTGATCACGCTGCAGCCCGTCTGCAAGTGAAACGCCACAAAACTGGCGCTCACCGCCCTGATATGCCCGCCACATAGATCCAGTTATGTATTGTCTTGCTATTGCCTCAATACGGACCGGCGCTGCACGCTGAACGACCCAAACCAAAGGATGGGGCGTTTCTAGGACATGGCTACGGGCCAATCCCGCCTGCCGAAACTGATCAAACCAATACCCGGAGACCGCGTTCAGGACCGCGCCCTTGCCCGGGACACCGCCCAAATCGTTTTCGCCGTGCCAAATACAGTCGAAGGCTGACAGCCGATCTGAGACGATCATTACCGCTAGATCGGCGGTTGGATGAACGTCGTACCCTCGCTCCTCGATGAGTCGCTGACTATCCTCTCTCGTGAGCCAATACACGGCCCTGACCTTTCCGCAATGAACCGGCTCCTCAGTGCGGATGGCAAAGTCATCATTTCTATCGAGTACACGACTCACGAGTCACTCTCCCTAGCGTGAGTAAGGCCTTAAACCCACAGCATCCCTGATTTCTGCCAGCAACTCGGTGGCTTGGGATCGAACCCGTTTTGCACCCGCCTGCAGGATATCTTCGAGCTGCTGCGGATTTGTCATCAGTTGCTCGTATCGCTCTCTGGGTTCACTGAGCGACTGGTCGATCAGTTCAAACAGCTTTTTCTTGGCGTCACCCCAACCAATACCCTGCAAAAAAGCCTCTCGCATTTCCGCTCGAGCATCGTCACCCGAAAATGCTGACCACAACTGGAATACCGTTGAGTCATCCGGGTCTTTGGGCTCACCGGGCTCGAGTAAGTTCGTCTTTATCTTATTGATCGCTTTCTGTAATTTTTTAGGTGTGTCAAACAGAGGGATGGTATTGCCATAGCTTTTGCTCATCTTGCGACCATCGAGGCCCTGTAGCACCGCCACGTTGTCGTCAACGACTGCTTGAGGCAGCGTGAAGACAGACTTGAAGTTATGGTTAAACCGCTGGGCAATATCGCGTGCCATTTCCACATGCTGAATCTGATCCCGGCCGACGGGAACATCATGCGCGTTGAAGACAAGAATGTCCGCCGCCATCAACACGGGATAGGAAAATAGGCCCATGGTGACCGCATAATCAGGATCCTCTCCCGACTCCTCATTTTGCTGCACCGCCGCTTTGTAAGCATGCGCACGATTCATTAACCCTTTGGCGGCGTTGCAGGTCAGAATCCAGCACAGCTCTGTGATCTCTGGGATATCTGACTGGCGGTAAAAGTGGGCCTTGTCGGGGTCGAGGCCCGATGCAAGCCAGCTCGCCGCGATTTGCCGACTCGACTCAGCGACGGTTTCGGGATCTTGGCACTTAATCAAGGCGTGATAGTCCGCGAGGAACAGATAAGCGTCGACGTCAGGTGACTTCGAGGCCGCTACCGCGGGGCGAATGGCGCCGACGTAGTTGCCCAAATGGGGGGTCCCCGTCGTTGTAATGCCCGTGAGTACTCGTCTTTTACTCATTGCTCTACTCCAAGCACCATGGCGGGTTATCCGACCCGACCGTAAAAGCCGCCGATAAGCGCGACCAGGTGGGCTATATCTTTCACTCCAGCCAGTTCGCGGATCGAGTGCATCGCCAAGGTGGGGACACCAATATCGATTGTTTTGATCCCCGTTTCTGTGGCGGTGATCGGGCCGATTGTGCTGCCGCAGGCCAAATCGCTTCGCATCACAAAACTCTGCAGAGGCACACCCGCTCTCTCCGCAACAAGCCGAATCAGCGCAGCCCCCTCACCAGATGTGGCGTATCGTTGATTTCGATTGATCTTGATCACGGGTCCTTCGTTCAAGCGCGGGCCGTGCCCTTGATCATGTCTGTCTGCAAAGTTGGGATGAACCGCGTGAGCGTTATCCACCGACAACATCCAGGACGCATCACGCAGGGCTCGACTAGCGGCGCCATTGATTGTGAGACCCTCCAGAACATCGCTCAGCATGGGACCCTGCGCTCCGACAGCCGAGGCACTTCCCACCTCTTCGTGGTCGTTGCACACTAGAACGGACCAGTGCTCACGAGGCGCCTCGATAATCGCAGTCAGGCCGGCGAAGCAACTCAGCAGGTTATCCAGTCGGGCCGACGCAATAAAATCCTCATGCAACCCCACCAGTCCCGGCTTTTGACTATCGTAGAGCGACATTTCGTAATCGAGCACCCGATCTAAGGCGAGCTCGGGATACTGACGGCTAATTTCAGCTTCCAGTAGAGCATGCAAATCCGTTCGCGGGGCTTCAGGGGTGGAGTGACACAGGACCGGCAGAATATCGGTTTGGGCATTGACGCTGCGTTTGCTGTTGGCCTCACGATCTAAATGAATTGCCAAACTGGGGATGATCGCCACGGGGCGCTTGAAGTCGAGCAAACAGGAAGAAAGCGCCCCTTCAGGGGTTAAAAAATTGACCCGACCGGCAAGGGAGAGATCGCGATCAAACCAGGGATTGAGGAGCGCACCGCCGTAAACGTCCACCGCGAGCTGGGTCAATCCATCGCGTTCAATCATGCCATTGGGCTTAACTGATAGGTTTGGGCTATCGGTATGTGCTCCGACCAATCGAATGCCTTCGGCCGCAGCCCCACTTCCGGCTCGCACAGCAATTATCGAGCTGTCATTGCGAACCGTGAAATAGCCGTGACCGGCAGCCAATGGCACCTCATCGATCGACGCCAATTCAGTGAATCCGGCTTGCTCCAGCCGTTTGCGAATGGCGGCTACGGCATGAAACGGCGACGTCGATTCGCCTAAAAATTCAAGCAAATCAGTAACTAAAGACGAAGACATAACTATCTAGCTCATTGAATAAAAAAAATACCAAACAACACGATTCCAAGTGCCAACCGATACCAGACAAACGGCATCAGTCCAATCCGATCTATCAGCCGAAAAAAGAAGGCTATCGTAAAGTACGCACTCACCGCCGCCGCCGTTAATGCAAAAGCCAATATTGACCAGTCGGCTGGTGGGCTTTCGATACCCCCCAGCGCCTCCACAAGCATAAAAGAAATTGCGCCAAGTATCACAGGGATGGACAACAGAAATGAAAACCGCGTAGCGGCCTTCGGCTCGTATCCCAACCACAAGCCAGCCGTAATCGTGACTCCCGAGCGAGAAACTCCGGGAATAAGCGCAAACATTTGAGCGACCCCGATAAACAAAGCCGCACGCCAGCTTATAGGTGCAGTGATGGTTGAAACACGTTGGTTCCTCGTGACACTCACACCCAAGAGCACGCCAAAAACCAGGGTGGTGGTTGCGATCACACCGAGCCCTCGCAATTCTTGAGCAATGAGACCGGCGGCGAGGTACCCGGCCAGAACAACAGGCATGGTCGCCAAAACGATCATCCAAAATTCGCTCTGCCAGTTGGGCACACCCTTTGAGGAAAATGCCCCCGGCAACAGACTGACAAGATCCCTGCGAAAATAAAATAAAACCGACAGCAACGTTCCGAAATGTACCACCACGTCGAAAAATAGACCTTGATCATCCCACCCCAATAGCAGTGACGGGAGCACCAAATGCGCCGAACTCGATATCGGAAGAAATTCGCTCAAGCCCTGAATGAGCGCTAGCGCAGCTGCTTCAATCCAATTAACCATGCGAGCCCTGCTCTCCAAGCTTTTTCCAGCCTACATCTTTTTGAACGTAGTGGGGTTGTAGCTCCCAAGGCTTGTGCCAGATCAGAGATTCATGATCCGCAAGCGCCTGCCTAGCCAAGGACTCAGCCGATGGTCGCACGCCCGATTCAAGATGCCAGGTGAAGGCGGGTAATGTCGTCAACTCGTGTTCAATAAGCTCAACACCAGAACCAACCACATGTATTGGCGCATCCGGCCCCCGCTCCGTTAAACCCAACTCTTTGTGCTGTAAAAGATCCTGGGGCTTGCAGATAAAAGCCTCTGATACGGGAGTGAGCTCTGATGACCGCTGCACAAACAAGCGGCCATAGACTTGACCGATTTGCGCATCCAAAACGCAGAGCAGGGCTCTGTCAGCGGGGCTCAGTGACTCCAGATAAGTCCTCGCCAGCAGCTCCAAAGAACATACACCCGCCACCTCGACATTCAACGCCCACGCCAAACCCTGCGCAACACTGACAGCCACTCGCAAACCGGTGAAGGAACCAGGGCCAACCCCTGCCACCAACCCATCGATATCGTTCTTAGAAAACCCATCCAACACCTCCTCCACCATAGCCAAAACATGTTGGTTGTGCGCACGGGGGAGTTCGCGGTGCACGCTGTTGACGTTGCCTGCTTGCACAAAGGCAACGGAGCACAAATCAGTAGATGTATCCAAAGCTAGAATGGCCTGCATCGCTGGGCTGAAGCTCAAAGGTGAGATAGTCTGGCTATAGTCCCACAGCAGGGTATAGGTTTGCATCACTCACAAATCACATTGGGAATTTTGGCGGGCGGCGACGGATCCAGAGCAGGAGGTCGAGACAAAGGACTTCTCAGCGATATGGGGGAACCACTTGCTCAACGCCTCAACGAAGCCGTTCGTGGTGATGTCGCTGAAATCATTATTTGCTGCCGTCGCAACGCTGCTTTCTACAATGCGTACGCCGATAGATTGGTCTGCGATCTCCAACAAGGAGCGGGTCCCGTAGCGGGCATTCGAGCCATTTTGGCTGCTGCAGAGACTGACTTCGTCGCTTTTATGCCCGTCGACACAACTATCCGACCGCCCTCTAATTGGTTGCGTTTGTTAGCCAAGGGGGCGGAAAAAAACCCTCATGGCGTTTTTGCTACCGACGAAGGCCGACACACTGCTTGCTGTCTGATCCGTAGCCAGGCGCGCCTGTCCCTCGATGGGGTGCTAAGCGCTGAAAATCGCTCCCTCGCGCACTTTTATCGTGCCGCCGGATTAGGTTCGGTATCCATCGAAGGCATCGGGCGCGACTGGGATAGCGTCTAGGCACCGCCTGAGAATCCGCAGGACAGCGCCTCCCGCCGTCGTTAGGCTGAACGGCGGTTGAAGCCGAAAAACGAAAAAGCCGGCTAACGCCGGCTTTAACGAGAAAACAGCTTAAGACGCTACTTCTTCTTACGCTTAGCTGCTGCTTTCTTCTTGGCAGGCGCCTTCTTCTTGGCAGCTGCTTTCTTCTTAGCAGGAGCCTTCTTCTTGGCTGCTGCCTTCTTCTTAGCAGGAGCCTTCTTCTTGGCTGCTGCCTTCTTCTTAGCAGGAGCCTTCTTCTTGGCTGCTGCCTTCTT
>CBFHQV010000082.1:0-10555 GCA_965658055.1 Luminiphilus sp.
CACGTCGAGAACTCGCTTGCCCGCCAAAGGACGCAAGCCGGGCAGTAGTCGCTCCCATTTCAAGTCGGAGCGCCATTCGGTGTCGATGTGAACGCCAAACAGATCAAATGGGCCTTTGCGCCAGGGGTGTAGCCCTTTGAGGGCGTCCTTCAGCCGTTGCTGTTCGGATTCGTTTGCGCTGCCGGTGCAGCCGACAGCGGCTTTGTTGAGGGTTATGGCGTCGGGGGTGAGTGGGGGTAGGGCGGCCAGAGCCTCGCGCCAGCGCGGCAGGTCGCCATAACGCTCAAGCGACAAGCCCTCGGCAACCGTCTCCTCCAGCGAAGCGCTCCAAGCAGCGAGTGCGGTGTCCTCCCAGCGATGCGTCAGCTCGATCAGATCAGCGGACAGTTCGTGTTGTCGGTCGTGGTGCTTAGTCATACCGGCGCTTGGTGATAGGGGTGCTTGGTCATGCAATGGCTATCATCGATGCAAAATTAAAGCATTGGAACCAACAGCTGCTGTCACTGAAGCCCGCTTGTTTTAGGCGCTCAAAATGGATGTTGAGGGTCTCGGGTATCAGCACATTCTCCAACGCCTGCCTCTTCTGAGCGATCTCAAGATCGCTGTAGCCCTGTGCGCGCTTGAAATCATGGTGCATGGCAATCATGGTGTCATCCATCGTGGAGGAGTCGAGCTTTATTTTCTCGGATAGTATCAGCGCATCGCCGGGCGCTAACGCACTCCGTATTTTTTTCAATAAAGAAAGCCGACTCGCGACGGGAACAAATTGCAGCGTGTAGTTCATGATGACAACGCTCGCGTTGTCGATGGGCGCGTCAAGGATGTCACTTTCGATCAATTCGATTGCCAGGCTTGGAACCTCTTTATCCAGCACGTCGCGAGCTGCCGTGAGCATGGCTTCGCTGCTGTCGATGCCAATGAAAGTGTTGGTCTGGCAGTCAGGTTGTCGCGCAGCGGAGAGCAGTGAGGCACCCAGTGAGCAGCCCAAATCGTAAATGCACGTCCCGGTTCGCGCATAGCGTGCAGCCAGCAGCCCCGTCATGCTGATTACGGTGGCATACCCGGGTACCGAGCGGTTAATCATGTCGGGAAACACGCCGACGACGTCCTTGTTAAAGGTGAAGAGCCCGGGGTCTCCAAGTGTTTGTGCGTAGATTGTGTCGCGATTAGTCGTCATAACGCTGGCGGCATATTGGTTGGTCGTCGGGATAGAATAGCAGGTGACACGTCAATATATTGGCAGTGGCCCCCAAGCTGGCGCATACTTCGCCGCCCTTATATTTTTTACCGGAAGCTTCGTTGCTATGTTCGATGATCTGCCCATTTTACCCCCAGACTCTATTCTTGGACTGGCCGCCGCCTGTCGTGCGGACACGAATCCCGATAAAGTCGATTTAACAATAGGCATTTACATGGACGAGACTGGCGCTTGTCCGGTTTTTAAAGCGGTTAAAGAAGCCCAGCGGGCCCTCATCGATGATGAGTCCACCAAAGCCTATATTCCGCCTCAGGGAGATGAAGCATTCTTAAGCGGGATGCTGGAACTGATCTTGGGTTCTGCGAACGTCAAGGCCAGCCGGGACAAAATTTCCGCAGTGCAGGCCCCGGGTGGCTGTGGGGCGGTTCGCCTGGGTGCTGAAGTCCTTAAGGCCGCCGACCCGGCGGGCAAGGTGTGGGTGAGCCGACCGACCTGGCCTGTACATGTGCCCTTGATCACGAGCACTGGGCTAGAGCTTAGCGAGTATCGTTACTACGATCCGGGCACTCACGGTGTCGATTTCGAGGGTATGGTTGCTGATCTCCAGCAAGCAACCCGCGGGGATGTGGTGTTGCTTCACGGGTGCTGCCACAACCCATCCGGTGCGGATTTGAGCCCCGATCAATGGGATGTCGTAGCCGATATGGCCGTCAAACAGGGCTTCACGCCGATGGTCGATCTGGCTTACCAGGGGTTTGGCGAAGGTCTTGATGTCGACGTGTATGGACTCCGCACGCTGGTGGCGAAGACTCCTGAGGTCGTTATAGCCGCCTCCCTTTCCAAAAATATGGGCCTGTATCGCGAGCGCACCGGTCTGGCTATCTTCACCGGCCCAGATGCGAGAACCGCTGATGCCACGGCCAGTCAGGCGAAGGCGGCTGCTCGGCGAATCTATTCTATGCCGCCCGCACATGGTGCCTTGATAGCTGGACGGGTATTGGCTGACCCATCACTAAGGGGAGGGTGGACGACTGAGCTTGAGCAGATGTGCGATCGTATCAATGGGCTCCGCGTCGATTTCAGGGATCGACTGCAGGCAGCCACGGGCAGAGACTTTGGGTTTATTGCACGCGAGAAGGGCATGTTCTCCTTTCTGGGTTTGAGTGAAGAGCAGGCCCTCGAAGTCAGAGCAAAGCGTAGTCTCTATATGCTCAACTCATCGCGCATCAATATTGCCAGCCTCAATCAAAGCAACATGGATCGCGTGGTCGATGCGGTCGCGTCGGTGCTCTGATTGTGGCGAAGAGTTAGTGCCTAGGCTTTAGTCTCTGCTGGGTTCTCATCCAGGGGTGATGGAGCGGGGCATCAGGGCTCTAATTCGGTCCAACGCTCGAGCGCTTCGTTAAGGGCCCGTCCTACATCGCTCAGTGTTTTGAGGGTGTCGTCAATGATCGTTTGTTCATTGTTGTAAAACGTTGGCTCATTAATTTTGGCTTCGAGCTGCGCAAGTTGTGCCTCGAGCTGTTCAATTTTCGCCGGTAATTCGTCGAGTTCGCGCTGCTCTGTATAGCTCAACTTATAGCTCAACTTTTTATGGGCCGCTTTTTTTGCCGGGGATTTCGCCAAGGTTGGGCTGGAGTCTGTTGGGGTCTGCTTGGCGCTGGCCTGTTGTGAGTGCTGAGCGCCAACCTTGGATACGGTGGCCGTCTCTGACTCAAGGCGGCCCCCGCGCGCTTCCCAATCGCTGTAGCCGCCCGCTTGTTCCTCGATCTGGCCGAACTCGTTGACCACCAGCAAGCTGGTGACCACCCGATCCATGAAATCTCTGTCGTGGCTCACTAAAAGAAGCGTGCCTTTGAAGTCGAGGAGAATTTCCTCGAGTAATTCGAGGGTCTCGATATCCAGATCGTTGGTCGGTTCATCCAGAACCAACAGGTTGGCTGGCTGCGTGAACAGTTTGGCCAGAATCGCGCGATTGCGCTCGCCGCCCGATAGGGCTTTTACCGGCGTTCTGACCCGATCTGGCGTGAACAAAAAATCTCCCAGATAGCTAATGGCATGACGCCGCTTGCCATTAATCTCAATAAATTCCTGGCCGCCGCAGACGTTATCGATGAGGTTTGCCTCAGGGTTTAGGTGGTCTCTCAGTTGGTCCGAGTAAGCAACTTCGAGTTTTGTTCCAACGTTGACCTGACCGGCATCCGGGGTGAGCTGTCCAAGCAGCAGTTTAACCAGGGTCGTTTTGCCAACACCGTTGCGCCCAACGATACCGATTTTGTCGCCGCGCTGAATGGTAGTACTAAAGTGATCGACAATGAGCTGGTCTCCCCAGCTGAAGCGTATGTCTTTTACCTCGGCGACAATTTTTCCCGAGCGTTGCGCGTCCTCAATATCAAACTGCGCCCTGTCTTGTCTTTCGCGACGTTGTGCGCGCTGTTCGCGCATGGCCTCGAGCGCTCTCACTCGGCCCTCGTTTCGGGTTCGGCGGGCCTTGATCCCTTGTCGTATCCAGACCTCTTCTTGCGCCAATTTTTTGTCGAACAGGGCATTGGCCCTTTCCTCCGCAGCCAGCTGCTGCTCCCTGAATTGCAAAAATCCCTGAAAATTTCCCTGCCAAACAGATAGGTGTCCACGCTCCAGCTCACCAATTGACGTTGCGACTCGCTGCAGAAACCGTCGATCATGGGTGATGACCACAAGAGCCCCCTGATACTGATTTAACTGTTCTTCTAGCCACTCAATGGTTGGTATATCGAGGTGATTGGTAGGTTCGTCAAGCAGCAGTATGTCGGGTTGTGACACCAGGGCCCGCCCCAGCGCGACGCGCCGCCGCCAACCTCCCGAGAGGTCCCCAACGGCGGTGTCAGCAGGGAGCGCCAGCTGTGAAATGACGCTCTCAATACGCTGTTGCATCTGCCAGCCGTCTTGATTTTCCAAGGCACTTTGTACCCGCGCAATTTCATCGAGGTTGGCATTCTCCCCGGCTTCAAGAAGGTGGTGGTAGTGAGCGACTAGCGCACCGACTTCCTCGAGCCCGCTTGCCACGGCGTCGTAGACGCTTTGCTCATTCGCGACGGGGAGCTCTTGCTCAAGACGAGCCAGTTTGGCATTGGGTGCCAGCCACCGCTCACCATCGTCTGGGGTAATCTCTCCGGTGAGTACCTTAAAGAGGGTTGTTTTACCCGCTCCATTTCTGCCGAGCAGGCCAAGCCGTTCGCCTTTGTCTAATTGCAGTGAGACGTTATCGAGAATAACGTGGGTGCCGAACTTGAGTTCAGTATTATCGATGCGCAGTAACGGCATAGAGGACTCCAAAGGAAGGACGTAAATTCTACGCGAAACCCATTTTTTCGTCTGGGTTTCCGCTAAAATAACAGAAGAAAGTAGGGGGACTTTGTATGTACGGGCACGTCGCAGATTCTTACGATCGTTGGATTGCTCGCTGGCTGACTCTTTGCGCGGTCGTCATCTTCGGCATGATTCTGCTGGGCGGCGTGACGCGCTTGACTGACTCGGGCCTCTCGATGGTCGAGTGGAAGCCTATTATGGGCGTTATTCCCCCGCTGTCCGAGACTGACTGGCAAGTCGCGTTTGACAAGTACAAGCAATATCCCGAATACCAGAAGATCAATTTTGATATGGATCTGTCGGGCTTCAAGGTGATTTTTCTCTACGAGTACCTGCATCGGGTGCTCGGCCGATTGATTGGTTTGCTCTATTTTGTGCCGCTGATGTTCTTTTGGATGCGAGGCATGATTAAGCACTCCCTGCGCGGGCATTTATTAACGCTGCTTGTCTTGGGTGGTTGCCAAGGGTTAATGGGCTGGTACATGGTAAAAAGCGGATTAGTTGATCGCCCTGACGTCTCCCAGTACCGACTGACCGCACACCTAGGGTTGGCGCTTTTAGTTTATGCCTACATGTTCTGGCTCATTTTGGGCTTGGTAAATCCGCGACGCAGTATTCCCAGTTTGGCTTCTTGGTGGCCGGTGGGTTTGGTGGGGTTGGTGTATTTTATGGCACTAAGCGGTGGCTTTGTTGCCGGCACCGATGCGGGTTATGCCTACCCAACCTGGCCCCTCATGGGGAGTAGCTTTGTTCCGCCCAAGCTTTATGAGCAGGGGTGGGTATCGGCATTTGAGCAAGTGACCACCATCCATTTTAACCACCGAATGTTTGCTTATCTGGTGGTTGTTACCCTGACGATAGTCGCCTTCATGCAGTATCGGACAAGTCCCGACTCTCAGGTTCGTGCTGGCGCTGTGATAATGGTATTGGCTGTGCTGCTGCAGGCGTCACTGGGTGTCGCAACGGTGCTGAGTCAGGTGGTGACTCCGGTTGCTGCCGCCCACCAGAGCGGCGCCGTACTGTTGCTCAGCGCGACCTTATTCTTTGCCCATGCTCGCATCACTGAACGATCACGCATTTAACAAATTTAAATAAAAAGAAATTTATCTCCAATCTTCTCCGCCTGAATGCTTTCCAAGTCCTGTGGTGGCTGACATACTTTCAGCGCGTGGGCAGGATGCTCGGGCGCTGTCTGGGGTGGGGGATCCATGGTCGGTCAAGAAGACGACGTACTGTTGCAGTGTTTATTGGTTGTCGCCAAGGCCCACGGGTGTCCAGCAACCGCCGAATCGTTATCCGCCGGACTGCCCTTATCACGTGAGGGTTTGACGCCTGATCTGCTGGCCAGATCGGCAGCCAAGGCCGGGCTGACCGGCCGCCTAAAAAAGATCAGCCTCTCCGACATACCTGATAGCGTTTGCCCGGTCATTCTATTGCTGAGCTCGGGGGACGCCTGCGTGCTTTTGGGGTCGCCGGACGGGGAGAGCTGTCAGGTAGTCTATCCCGCTCTGGTGGACGCGCCGATTGAAGAGGACATGGCGGCGCTGACCGAAAAATTCTCCGGGTACGTTTTCCTGGCGAGGCCCAAGTTTCATCTCGAGGCCAACCCCAATGCCACTGCACCTAAGCGCTCGGGCCATTGGTTTTGGAGCGCCTTTCGCGCCAACGCGTCGGTGTATCGCGATGTTTATCTGGCGGCCTTTTTTATTAACATTTTCGCCCTAGCCGTGCCGCTCTTTACGATGAATGTGTATGACCGCGTCGTCCCCAATGCCGCGTTCGATACCCTGTGGGTTCTGGCTTTAGGTGTCCTGCTCATTATGGTCGCCGACGCTATCCTTAAATCCTTGCGCGGCCATTTCTTGGATCTGGCAAGTCGCCGCGTGGATGTCGAGCTGTCTGCGAAAATTATGGAGCAAACCCTCGGCATGCGACTCGAGCACCGACCGGCATCTGTGGGTTCCTTTGCAGTAAACCTGCGTTCTTTTGAGACTTTGAGAGACTTCATTACCTCAGCGACGCTGACTACTTTCATCGATTTGCCCTTTGCTTTTTTGTTCTTCTTTGTGATTGCCTGGATAGGGTGGCCGATTCTCGTGCCGGTCCTGGTGGTTACATTGATGCTGTTGAGCTACGCTCTGTACATGCGTCCGCAGTTGCAACGGCTCACTGAGAAAACCTATCAGGCGGGCGCTCAACGCAACGCAACGCTCATTGAATCCCTGACCGGGCTTGATACCTTAAAAGCCCTAGGTGCTGAGTCAGTGATGCAGCGCAAGTGGGAGGCTACGACGCGCTATTTGGCCGGCGTTGGTGTCGAGCAACGGTTGGCGACGCTTTCGGTCACACATTTCACGGGCTTTTGTCAGCAAATGGTTACGGTGCTGGTGATTATCACCGGTGTGTTCCTGATCTCCGAGCGTGAGCTGACGATGGGTGGTCTTATTGCAGCGACCATGCTTTCCACGCGATCACTGATGCCCTTTGGGCAGCTAGTCGGTCTGATTGGGCAGTTCCATCATGCGCGGATAGCCTTGCGCAGTCTTGACGTGCTTTTTGCGACGCCTGTCGAATCGAAGGAAGAAGGTGCGTTTGTGTCGCGGGAGTATTTGCGCGGCGATATTGAGTTTAAAAATGTTTCGTTTGCCTATCCCGGCAGCGACATCAAGTCGCTCTCGGCGGTTTCTTTCAGAATAAAAGCGGGAGAGCACGTCGCGATTTTGGGCCGGGTCGGATCGGGCAAATCAACGTTATCAAAGCTGGCGATGGGACTATTTCAGCCTTCGGAAGGTGCAGTGCTGGTGGATGGCATTGATTTGCGCCAGCTCGATCCGGGTGAATATCGCAGTCGCGTAGGCTATGTGCCCCAAGATGTCACGCTGTTTCAGGGCACGCTTCGGGACAATCTTACCCTCGCGCGAGCGGGCATCAGTGACGAGGCAATGATTAAGGCTGTCGAACGATCGGGCCTCGAGGAATTTGTGAACCGGCACCCTTCGGGCTTCGATATGCCCATAAGCGAGCGCGGTGATTCTGTCTCGGGCGGGCAGCGTCGCTGCATCGCGGTGGCCCGGGCGCTGGTAGATGATCCTGCGCTGCTACTCCTCGATGAGCCAACGGGTTCAATGGATCAGTCAACTGAAAGCGTTGTTAAGCAATCGCTGCGCGAGTATGCCGAGGGGAGAACGATGGTGGTGGTCACCCACAGAAATTCCCTGCTTGAATTGGTCGATCGAATAATTGTGATCGACGGAGGCAAGGTCGTCGCAGACGGTGCCAAGGACAGCGTGATTTCCGCCCTGCAGCAAGGGCGCATAGGAAAGGCGCAATGACGGAGCATCGTCCAGATGCCATCGGATGGGAGCTTTCCGCCGAACAGGCAATTCTTGAGCAGGAGCCGCTGCGCGCAAAGCGGCTGTTGTACGGCATTGCATCGGTGGTGGTTTTGCTTGTGGCCTGGGCGTATGTGGCAGAGATAGATACGGTGACACGCGGCCAGGGAAAAGTTATCCCGTCGAGGCAGGTGCAAATCCTCGGATCCCAAGACGGAGGTGTGATCACGGATATCATGGTCCGTGAGGGTGACTTGGTGGCGAAGGGTCAATTGCTGATCAAGCTCGATCCGACGCGCTCGAATTCATCCCTCGGCGAGAACCGAGCGCAATTAATTGGGCTGCAGGTAAAAGCAGCACGGTTGAGCGCCTTGGCTGGAGGTGCGCTGTTTCAACCCACAGCTGAGATGATCTCGGTCGCGCCAGACGTCGTGAAAGAAGAGCAGCAGCTGTATCAGTCGAACTTGGCTGAGCTGTCAGTCCAACAGCGCATTGCCGATCAGCAGTTGACTCAGCGGCGGGAGGAGCTCAATGAGCTGACCGCAAGAGAGTCGCAGCTCGCTACCGAATATCGCCTCGCGGATCAAGAGCTTTCTGGGACCCGACCCATGTTGGCCTCTGGGGCGGTCTCTGAAGTCGAGATATTGCGTTTAGAGCGGGAGGTCAACAAAGCGAAGGGTGAGCTTCAACAAACCCGCGCTCAAATCGACCGTGTTCAAGCCTCCATCGTGGAGGCGCAGGAGAAACTACTCGGCGTTGAACTGGAATTTGCGAACAACGCGAGAGAGCAACTCACCGATACCGTCACTCAAATCAATGCGCTCTCTGAGGCTGCCGCCGGCTTGTCAGACATGGTGCGCCAAACCAATTTAGTGTCACCAGCGGCCGGCACCATTAAGCAGCTTCTGTTTAACACTGTAGGCGGTATTGTCTTGCCCGGTCGCGATGTAATCGAACTGATTCCTGCCGACGACACACTGCTGGTTGAAGTCCGAATCAGGCCTCAGGATATCGGCTTCCTGGCGCCGGGTCAGGAGGCGAACGTCAAAGTGACGGCCTACGATTTTGTGGTCTACGGAGGTCTCGAAGGCCAAGTCGAGCAGATTGGTGCGGACACGGTGCTTGATGAAGAGGGAAACGCCTTTTACGAGGTGACAGTCCGAACAAGGTCAGCTGATCTTGGTGCTGATAAACCCATTATTCCCGGAATGACGGTTGAGGTCGACGTGTTGACGGGTAAAAAGACGGTCCTCGCTTACCTTCTCAAGCCGGTCTTGCGCGCGCGTCAGAGAGCTTTGTCAGAGCGGTGAACCACTCGTTGATCAGTCGTTCGGGATATGTCCCAGCCCGCTGGGCTTCGGCATTTCCGGATGGCACCCCGCATCGTTCCGCTAAAGCCTTTTTGGCACAGGAGACGATGGGGAGTATTTGTTGGTTTTACACGGGCGATATTGATGAGCAGGTTTTGCTGAATGAACTCAGCCTCCTTGTGGCGGATGCGATGGTGGTGGTTTTGACGCCCACGCCCAATGAGGAGCAGGCCTTTAGGCTGATTTCTGCAGGGGCTCGCGGCTATTGTCATGCCGAGGCCGTAGCCGAGCAATTGGTTGATGTGACATCAGTGATCGGTTCGGGGGGAATTTGGGCGCCCCCGGAGTTGGTGGCCCGTTTTGTTTCACTCGCTCAACGCCTGGAGGGCGCGAAGAAGGTGTCTGCACCTGGCGGCTTCCAGCAGCTCACTGAGCGCGAGCTTGAGGTTGCTCTGTTGGTCGGCCGGGGTTTCAACAATCGCGAGATAGCCGATCAGCTTGGGCTGACAGACCGGACCATTAAGGCCCATCTCACACAAATTTTTAGCAAGCTTGAGCTACGCGACCGGGTTCAGCTGGCATTGGTGGTCAATAGGCTGCCTGTCCACTGAAGTTATTGGGTCTAGCGTTGCAATTCAGGCGATCTCGATTGGGGCTTTAATCCGGCGTACAAGCTTGGGCACCAGTTGAGTAGAGGTGCTCTTATTATCCGCCGCGCTTTCTTCATCTGCGGTGCTCCCCTAGAAAACACCCTGAGGCTCTGTTGCAAAGACTCTCTTAAATTGCGAACTCCGTCGCAAAAAATAGCCTGCTTAGTACTTTGGTACATAGTGGGCATCCACTTATTGCCCGATGATGGCGCTATTACACATGGAATTGATGCAGGAATTTCTCATGGCGCAGTTCATCGGAACGATTTCCAAACTTACCGGCCTTGCCTTCGCCCAATCTGCTGACGGCACCCGTCGCCAATTGAAAGTAGGTGACGACCTGTTTCAGGGAGAAACCCTGGTGCGCTTGGACGGCAGCATTGTTGAGGTGAGTTTTCCTGACGCTCCGCCGATGGTGATGGCTGGCGCTGGCGAATTGTTGATCAATGCCGAATTGACGGTCGCAGGCCGCTATACGCCAGCTGATTCAGCGTTGGTTGATGACACTCTTGATGCTTTGGTAGCCGCCTTGGAAGGTGAAGGTGATCTACTCGAAGAGCTTGAAGCAACCGCAGCAGGTGGTGCGGGGAACGAGGGCAGTTCATTTGTCCGACTTGGTCGAATTGGTTACGGGCTTGAGACAACCGCTGTTAGTGAAGAGGGATCAGAGGCCGAGAGTGCGGAGCCGGAAAATGCTGGATTCGATAACGATTTACA
>CBFHQV010000083.1:0-10465 GCA_965658055.1 Luminiphilus sp.
AGAGAACCCTCCGCCTGGCCGATGGGCCCGATGCCGTGCACCGTATGGTGGTTGGGCGCAACGAACTTAAAAAATATATTGCCCGCGCCGACGAACCGACCGCGACTTTCCGGGACGGTTGATTCGTGGATGTCTCCCGCCCGGTTAAACACGATCATCGGGCAGGGGAAGTTCCACCCACATTGACAGTATTCGATCTGTATTAGACCAAGAGGAAAAAAACGATGGCCTTCAAGACAGTAACTCCGGATGAGCTTAAAGCGTTGGTCGGGTCCAGTTTAGGTACCAGTGATTGGATTACCCTCGACCAGCAGCGCATCAATGATTTCGCCGATTGCACCGAAGATCATCAGTTCATCCACATTGATCAGGAAGCCGCCGCCAAAACGCCTTTTGGCGGTACGATCGCGCATGGATTTTTGACCTTGTCGATGCTGGTCAAATTGTGTGAGAGCGTTGCTGTGCACCCCGAAGGGTTAGTCATGGGCGTCAATTACGGTCTTAACAAAGTGAGATTTTTGGCGCCGGTTCCCGCTGGTAGTCGCGTCCGGGCCCATGTCGAACTTGCGAGCGTCGAGCAGAAAGACGCCAATCGGTTTTTGACGCAGCAAAATATCACGGTGGAGATCGAGGGTGTCGATACCCCCGCGCTCTATGCTGAGTGGCTGGGCATGTCCTTCATTGCCTAATCGATTTCTATTTCTTTGGAGAAAATTATGACGATTCGTTACGACGGTAAGGTGGCAATAGTGACCGGCGCGGGAGGAGGCCTTGGTCGCAGTCACGCTCTTGAGTTGGCTAAGCGCGGTGCCAAAGTGGTGGTCAATGATCTGGGAGGTTCGGTCAGCGGTGAAGGGCAGAACAGTGATGCGGCGCTGGCGGTGGTTGCGGAGATTGAAGCGTTAGGTGGAGAGGCGATGGCGCACCCCGCCAATGTTGCTGTAATGGAAGACGTGGAGGACATGGTCGCCAAGACAATGGACGCCTGGGGGCGTATCGATATTCTCGTCAACAACGCGGGGATTTTGCGCGATAAAAGTTTCATCAAAATGGACATGGCTGATTTCAAATTGGTGCTCGATGTTCATTTAATGGGTAGCGTTAATTGCACCAAGGCCGTCTGGGAAATCATGAAGAATCAGGAGTACGGCAGGATCGTGATGACTTCGTCCTCCAGCGGGCTTTATGGCAACTTTGGGCAGAGCAATTACGGAGCTGCCAAACTTGGCGTCGTCGGGTTCATGAATACCCTTGCTCAGGAGGGGGCTAAGTACAACATTCGCGTGAATGCGCTGGCCCCGACAGCGGGTACTCGAATGACTGAGGGCCTGATGTCGGAGCAGGCGTTTAATTTACTGACGCCCGAAACCGTGACACCGGCGGTGCTTTATCTGGTGACTGAGGATGCGCCAACCCACACCATTCTGGCGGCGGGTGCCGGGGCGTACGCCGTGGCAAAGATTGTTGAAACCGACGCGGTTTGGCTTCCCACCGAGGAGCAAACACCCGAGGGTATTGCGGCGCATTGGGATCAAATTTCCGGCGGGGCAGAAACCCAGCTGAAGGCCGGCTTTGAGCAGACCTTTCGAATGGTCGGTAAAGCCGCCGAAGGCCTGGGAATCAAGCTCGAGGGGTAAGCCAGAAAGGTGCGCGAGAAAGGCGGCTAACTCTTTTGTAACCAACATGACGGACACAGGATCAAGGAATTTATTATGCGTGAAGCAGTAATTGTTTCGACAGCTCGAACTCCCATCGGTAAGGCGTACCGTGGGGGTTTCAATAACACCCCTTCCCCAACTTTAGCTGGCCATGCGGTAAAGGCCGCGGTCGAGCGCGCCGGTATCGAAGGCGATCGTGTTGATGACTGCATCATCGGTAGCGCCATGCCCCAGGGCACACAGTCTTTAAACGTGGCGCGTAATGTTGCGCTGCGAGCGGGGCTTCCGGTTTCGGTTGCGGGCATGACGATTGACCGCCAGTGCTCATCGGGGTTGATGGCTGTGGCGACGGCGGCGAAGCAAATCCTGCACGATGGCATGGATGTCGTTGTTGGAGGCGGGGTGGAATCGATTTCCCTCGTTCAGAATGAACACATGAACATGCATCGTATTGTCGACGAAGAGTTGGTCGCGATGCACAAGGATATCTATATGCCAATGTTGCAAACCGCGGAGGTAGTGGCCAAGCGCTATAACATCGCCCGGGATGTCATGGATGAATATGGACTTCAGTCCCAGCAGCGTGTTGCTGCGGCTTATGAGGCTGGAAAGTATGCCGATGAAATCATTCCGGTCACCGCCACACGGATCGTGTGGGACAAAGAGACTGGTGAGGCCTCGGAAGCCGAGGTGACGGTGGCGGCAGATGAAGGGGTCCGACCTTCCACGCTGGAGGGCGTGCAAGGACTTAAGACCGTCATTGAGGGTGGAACTATCACCGCGGGTAACGCTTCCCAGCTGTCGGATGGCGCGTCCGCGCAAGTGGTGATGGAGGCGAAACTCGCCTCGCAGCTGGGTCTGCAACCTCTTGGAGCCTATCGCGGCATGGCCGTGGCCGGTTGTGAACCCGACGAAATGGGTATTGGCCCTGTATTTGCCGTGCCAAAACTCCTCAAGCAGCATGGCCTAAGCGTAGACGACATCGGTTTGTGGGAGCTGAACGAGGCCTTTGCGGTGCAGGTGCTGTATTGTCGGGATCAGCTTGGTATCGACAATGACAAGCTGAATGTTAATGGAGGCGCCATTGCCGTGGGTCATCCTTACGGAATGAGCGGATCACGCATGATTGGCCATGCGCTGCTTGAAGGTAAGCGCCGCGGTGTTAAATACGTGGTGATCACGATGTGTGTGGGCGGCGGTCAAGGCGCTGCCGGCTTATTTGAGGTTTTCTAAAATGACGCGCGCACTTGTTTGCAGAGAGCATGGCCTTCCCGACAAACTTGATTTGACGGCTGATTGGCCGGTGCCCGAGCTCGGCCCCAACGACGTCCTGGTCCGGACTCAGGCGGCGGGCCTAAATTTTCCCGATGTGCTGATTATCCAAGGTAAATACCAGTTTCAGCCCGACCTACCTTTTATTCCCGGTGGGGAGAGTGCCGGGGTAGTAGAGGCAGTTGGTGCTGACGTCACGCGATGGCAGGTCGGGGACGAAGTCCTGCAAATGGGTGGGTCCGGTGCCTTCAGTGAGCAGATTGTTGTAAATGAGCACGCTTTGTTATCAAAGCCAAAAGCCCTCTCGATGACCGAGGCTGCTGGCATCGGTATTACCTATTTCACCTCTTATCACGCCCTCGTTCAGCGGGCGAATATTCAGCCCGGTGAGACGCTGTTGGTTCTCGGCGCGGCGGGGGGGGTCGGCAGCTCAGCGGTAGAGTTGGGTAAGGCTCTGGGAGCTCATGTTATCGCGGCGGCGAGCAGCGACGATAAGTTAGCGCTTTGTCGACAGTTGGGTGCTGACGACGTGATTAACTATGGCACCGAGGATTTAAAGGCCCGGGTCAAGGAGCTGACCGGTGGTCGCGGTGTCGATGTTGTCTATGATCCTGTCGGTGGAGATTTTAGTGAGGCCGCGGTTCGCAGCATGGCGTGGAAGGGTCGCTATCTGGTCATTGGATTCGCTAGCGGGCCGATACCCAGCATCCCGCTGAATCTCACGCTGTTGAAAGGTTGCCAGATCGTAGGGGTGTTTTGGGGTCGCTTTGTGGGTGAAGAGCCCGAGGTCCACCAGCAAAATATAGCGACATTGTGGGAGTGGTTTGAGGCCGGCAAGATCAAGCCGGTGGTGACCGATGTGTTCCCGATAGAAGACTACCAGGCCGGTTACGCCGCCATGATGGAGCGCCGAGCGAAAGGCAAGGTGATTTTCACGTTCTGATATGAGCGGCTTCTCCTTCAACACGGTGGCTCAAGTGGTTGTTTCCAGCGGTGCAGCCGGAGACTTGGGAGAGTATTGCCGGCAGTTAAACATGCGTCGTGTATTACTGGTCACCGACCCTGGTCTGGTGGCGGCGGGGTTGATCGCGCCGGTTGCAGACGCGCTCAAAGAAAACCTGGATACGCTGGTGGTGTTCGATGGTGTTACCGCCGATCCCGCCGATTCCGTCGTGGTTGAAGCCGCGGATATCGCCCGCGACAATGCCGTTGATGGTGTCATTGCTGTCGGTGGCGGTAGCTCGATGGATGTGGCCAAGGTGGTTTCTGTGTTGCTGAAGGGAGCGCAGTCCTTGGCGTCGATGTACGGGGTGGACCAGGTCCAGGGCGATCGACTGCCTTTGATTTTGGTGCCGACCACCGCGGGAACCGGATCGGAAGTGACGCCGGTGGCTGTCATTACAACCGGCGCCACCACAAAAGCGGGTGTCAGTTCGCGGGTATTGCTCCCCGATATTGCTGTGCTGGACGCTGAACTCACCGTTGGGCTGCCAGCAGCGGTCACCGCAATGACCGGGATCGATGCCATGGTTCACGCCATTGAAGCCTATACCTCGCGCGTCAAGAAAAATCCGGTGTCCGATATGTTGGCGCAGCAGGCATTGAAGCTGCTCTCTCATAACCTGAGGCGCGTGCTGGAGGATCCCACTGACCTGGAGGCGCGTGAGGCAATGCTGCTGGGCTCCATGATGGCCGGCCAGGCCTTCGCCAATGCACCTGTGGGTGCTGTGCATGCTTTGGCTTATCCGCTGGGGGGGCATTACCACATTCCTCACGGGCTCAGTAATTCGCTGATGCTGCCGACGGTGCTTGCCTTTAATGCAAGAGAGGCCGAGCAGCACTATGCGGATTTGTGTCGGTCGCTGCCCGGCAACATCCCCTCGAGTTCTGTGTCGTTCATTGACTGGCTGGTCGCGCTGATTGCCGATTCCGGTCTGCCTGCGACGCTGTCCGAGGCACAGGTGCCCGAGAACGATCTCGCCATGCTGGCCGCGGACGCCATGCAGCAGCAGCGGTTGCTGGTAAATAATCCGGTGCCGGTGGAAGAGGCGGATGCCCTACAGCTCTACCAAACGGCATGGGGTGCGCGCTGATGTCTCGCGCTACGCCGGAGGCAAAACAGCGTTTTTCAATTTTTTACACCGTGCCAACACGATGGGCGGACAACGACATCTACGGTCACGCGAACAATGTAGTGTATTACGCGTGGTTCGACACGGTGGTAAATCGATTTCTGATTGAAGAGGGCGGCATGACGCCCGGTGTGGATACCGTCGTGGGTTACGTGGTGTCCTCTGGCTGTGAGTACTTTGCGCCAGTGACGTATCCAGAGGACCTTGAGCTGGGGCTGCGGGTCACCCGATTGGGGTCCAAGTCGGTGACCTGGGAGATCGGCGTTTTTTCTGCTGGCAGTGACGTGTCTGCAGCTCTCGGGCGTTTTACCCATGCTTTCGTCGATCGCGTAACGGGGGAGTCCGCTGAGATACCTGCAGGGATCCGTCGTGCGGTTGAGGCCCTACCCACCGCGCCCTAGTGCATCATTGCTAGTCGGGCGACGGTCGATGCGATCGGTCTAGCGTATGGGTCGAAAAGCGGTTACCACAACGGACACCAGAATCAGGGCGGCCCCGATCGCTGACAGCGTAGGATCGACTTCATAAAGGATGCCGCACACGACGGGCCCAATCACGAAGCCGGCAGCCGGACACGCCGTAATCAACCCAGCGGCACCGCCCTGTTCCTCGGGCCCAACCGCCAATGAGGCGGCGGCGGCGATCGCGGGCACCGCGAGCCCTAATCCTGTGCCGAGGCACCCCATCCCCACGACCACTAATGCGAAACCGCCGGGGATGGCAATCAGTAGCGGCCCCACCAATAAAAACACCAAGCCCGCGCGAATCAGTGTGATCGGTGGCCCCTGAAATCGCTGGGCGACCGTGAGCTGCATGGTCAGGGTACAAAGCGCCGTTACCATGAGGGCAAGTCCCGTGTACTGGGCGGTTTGGGTGCCGGAGAGGCTCAGCATATCTTGAACCCGGAAGGCGAGGGTTTGCTGGATGCCTGCAAACCCCGTGAAGCCCGCAAAGGAGCAAAATAAGTAGAGTCGTAGCCTGGGATCAAAGACGCTCAGTTTGCGTCGGGTTTTCTGATGAGGCGAGACCGCGGCGGAAGGCGGAAGATAACGCCAGACAATGTAGGCAGCAAGGGCGGCGAGCCCTGTCGCGCAGTACAGAGGAAACAGTAAGCCAAGGCCAGCCAAGGCGCCGGCGAGGACTGGCCCGATGATCATGCCGATGCTACTGGCGGTGCCCAACCGCGCGAGGGCGCGGGTTCGATATTGCGGGGCACTGTGATCGGCGGTGTAGGCGGTACAGCCGGGATTGGTGCCGGACATGACGAGTGACTGCGCACAGCGTACGGCTAGAAGCAGGGCAAATAACCCTGTTCCGGTGATCCACCGTTCCAAGGCGACCTCGAAGGCGAGGGCGAAAATGAGATTACCTACGGCGTACCCGGTAAGCCCGGTGACGATCACGGGTTTGCGGCCAAGCCGGTCGGAGAGGCGGCCCCAGCTAGGCGAGGCGAAGCTGAATACCAGTGCCGAGCAGGCAATCATCACGTTGATCTGAACCACGCTGAGATCCACCTCGCGCCCCAGTGGCGGCAGAATGGCGAAGACAAACGATTGGCCCACCGCGACGGTCAGCAATCCCAGCACCAAGAGGTTGAACTGGCGGGCGCTCAGCTTGCGGACGTCTGCGGTGGGAGGTGTTAGGTTGGTCATGGGGTTCCTACGCTATGGACTGCGCATCCTAGACGAACGGGCTTGAAAGGCAATTCATGACGGGTTTTATTGGACACTCCGATTGCCTTCGAATAGACTATCGTCCCAGCCTGTACAGACCTTGCAGCCGGCTGCTGAGCCATGCCGGGTCGACTAATCACAGCCTACTTTTCTCGCTCACCGTGCCCCCCGCGGTGCTTAGTATGACTGCGAGAGACGGAGGGCAACGCCGACTGGGAGGTCAATGTGTCTAAGCCAGCTATCCTCGCTCTCGAAGATGGCACCGTATTTCACGGCCTGTCCATTGGTGCTGACGGATCGACTGTCGGTGAGGTTGTGTTTAACACGGCCATGACGGGTTATCAGGAGATCCTTACAGACCCCTCCTACGCCAAACAGATCGTTACGCTAACTTACCCGCACATCGGCAACACGGGTGTGAACGGGGAAGATGAAGAATCCCAAGGCGTCATGGCCGCTGGTTTGGTCATCCGAGATCTGCCACTTGTGCACAGCAATTGGCGTAGTGAGCAGGCGTTGGACGCGTATCTTCGCGATCAACATACCGTGGCGATTGCCGAAATTGATACCCGCAAGCTCACACGCCTGTTGCGCGACAAAGGCGCACAGAGTGGCTGCATTATAGCGGGCGCCTCGGTGTCAGAGGCCGATGCGTTGGCGGCTGCGCGCAGTTTTGCGGGCCTTAAAGGTATGGATCTCGCCAAAGAGGTCACCACCCCCAATGCCTTTAAATGGCAAGAGGGGACCTGGAAACTAGAGCAGGGGCACTCATCGGGTGTCAACGCCGAGTTTCGGGTTGTCGCGCTGGACTTCGGCGTAAAGCGCAATATTTTGCGCATGCTGGTTGATCGCGGCTGCGATGTCACTGTAGTGCCCGCAGAGTCCTCATTTGAGACGGTGCTTGGCTACCAACCCGACGGGGTATTCCTCTCCAACGGGCCCGGTGATCCTGAGCCCTGCACCTATGCTATCGAGCTCGCCAGAGAGATCATGGCTCGACGCCTGCCTTTGTTTGGTATCTGTCTGGGCCACCAGATAATGGCGCTTGCGAGCGGGGCAGCTACCGAAAAAATGAAGTTCGGGCATCACGGAGCCAATCACCCGGTTCAGTGTCTGGCAGATGGAACCGTCATGGTGACGAGCCAAAACCACGGCTTTTCTGTCGCTGAGGACAATCTGCCTGAAAGTCTGACGGTGACTCATCGGTCGCTATTTGATGGCACGATTCAGGGGATCAAGCGCAAAGACGTACCGGCATACAGTTTCCAAGGTCATCCCGAGGCCAGTCCCGGGCCGCATGATGCGGACGCGCTTTTCGACCCCTTTATTATTGCCATGCGAGAGCATCAAGGCGCTCAATCCGGAGGAGCTGCCTGATGCCAAAGCGTACCGATATTAAAAGCATTCTTATTTTAGGCGCGGGCCCCATCGTCATTGGCCAGGCCTGTGAGTTTGATTACTCGGGAGCACAGGCCTGTAAGGCGCTGCGTGAAGAGGGTTATCGGGTCATTCTGGTGAACTCGAATCCCGCGACGATTATGACCGACCCCGCTATGGCCGACGCCACCTATATCGAGCCCGTGGAATGGCAAACCGTGACGAGGATCATTGAACGTGAGCGGCCCGACGCCATCCTGCCCACTATGGGAGGGCAGACTGCACTCAACTGCGCGCTCAAGCTGGACGCAGAGGGTGTACTGGAAAAATTCAATGTCGAGATGATCGGCGCCACCAAAGAGGCTATCGACAAGGCTGAAGATAGAGAGCTGTTCGATCAGGCGATGAAGCGAATTGGGTTAGAAACCCCTCGCGCCAAACTCGCCCACTCTTTAGAAGAAGCGTTTTTGATTCTCGATGACATCGGTTTCCCCTGCATCATACGACCCTCTTTTACGATGGGTGGTTCTGGTGGTGGCATTGCCTATAACCGTGAAGAGTTTGAGACCATTTGCACGCGAGGCCTCGATTTATCACCCACCAATGAACTGCTGATCGACGAGTCGCTGATTGGTTGGAAGGAATACGAGATGGAGGTCGTGCGCGATCGCAACGATAACTGCATCATCATCTGTTCAATAGAAAACTTTGATGCCATGGGCGTGCACACGGGCGATTCAATCACAGTGGCCCCCGCGCAAACCCTGACAGACAAGGAATACCAAATAATGCGCGATGCCTCGCTGGCGGTCCTGCGTGAAATTGGTGTCGAAACAGGCGGGTCAAATGTGCAGTTTGGGCTGTGTCCCGATACCGGTCGTATGGTTGTTATTGAGATGAATCCGCGGGTATCTCGGTCCTCCGCGCTGGCCTCCAAGGCCACGGGGTTTCCCATCGCCAAGATTGCGGCCAAGCTCGCGGTGGGCTACACACTCGACGAATTAGACAACGACATTACCGGAGGCAAAACCCCGGCATCTTTCGAGCCCGCTATCGATTACGTCGTTACCAAAATCCCGCGCTTTGCCTTTGAGAAATTTGCCACGGCGGATGCGCGCCTCACCACGCAAATGAAATCGGTGGGTGAAGTTATGGCCATTGGCAGGACCTTTCAGGAGTCGCTACAGAAAGCCCTGCGTGGACTTGAGGTCGGATCCGCGGGCCTAGAATCAAAAATCACCGTGGTGGATGTGGATACCCGTGCTGAACTTATCGACAAGCTGACGAACCCTGGCGCTGATCGGATCTGGTATGTCGCCGACGCTTTTAGAGCCGGCTTTTCTCTTGAAGAGGTGGCCGGCTACTCGGGTATCGATCCTTGGTTCTTGGTGCAGCTGTCAGATTTGGTTGAGCACGAGGCGAAACTTATAGGACGCGGCCTACAGAGCCTCGAGCACGCCGAGCTTAGACGATTGAAGCGCAAGGGGTTTGCCGACGCCCGGATCGGGTACCTACTGGGTGTTCCCGAGGCCGCGGTGCGTGAACATCGACATCAACTTGGATTACGACCCGTATACAAACGCGTTGATACCTGTGCAGCGGAGTTTGCTACCTCGACAGCCTATATGTACTCGACTTATGAAGATGAGTGTGAGGCGGCCCCGAGCGACCGACGCAAGATCGTCGTGCTCGGTGGCGGACCAAACCGGATCGGTCAGGGTATCGAGTTTGACTACTGCTGCGTACATGCGGTGCTCGCCATGCGCGAAGATGGTTACGAAACCATTATGGTCAACTGCAACCCCGAGACCGTGTCTACCGATTACGATACCTCCGACCGGCTGTACTTTGAGCCTGTCGCCCTGGAGGACGTTCTCGAAATTATCGACCTCGAAAAGCCCGAGGGAGTGATTGTTCAGTTTGGTGGGCAAACCCCGCTCAAGCTTGCGCGAGCACTCGAGCAGGCGGGTGTACCTATTATCGGCACCACCCCGGACCAAATTGATCGAGCCGAGGACCGTGAACGCTTCCAGCAGATGATTAACAAGCTGGCGCTGCGCCAGCCCGAGAACACCACGGTGAGAAGTGTCGACGAAGCGGTTGAAGCAGCAAGTCGTATTGGCTATCCCCTGGTAGTCCGGCCCTCCTATGTGCTCGGGGGCCGAGCCATGGAAATTGTCTATCGCGAGGAAGATCTGCTCCGCTACATGCGCGATGCAGTTCGGGTGTCTGATGATTCCCCCGTGCTCCTTGATAGCTTCCTGAGTGCGGCCATCGAGGTTGACATCGATGCGGTGAGCGACGGCAGTGCGGTCGTGATTGGCGCTATCATGCAGCACATCGAACAGGCGGG
>CBFHQV010000084.1:0-10089 GCA_965658055.1 Luminiphilus sp.
TCGCAGCCGCTGCCCGGGGGCCGATATCCAGAATCATATCCTCGTTGTCCACTTCCGACGCCAGCTTTACCGTCGCCTCAGCGTCCTTGTCAAAGGCTTGAGCCACCACAACGTCGACCGGTAATGGAATATGGGTTTTGGCCATGAGTGTCCGCGCTGTATCCAGCATATCGTGTTCACACAACGACTTCCCAACCGGGTAACCCGCCGCTGCTAAAAACGTGTTGGCGATACCTCCACCGACGATCAGGCTGTCACATTTCTCGGCCAGGCTCTCGAGGACGGTGAGTTTTGTCGATACTTTCGATCCCCCCACAATCGCCAACATGGGTGTGGCCGGACTGGTCAGCGCCCGCTCAAGTGCTTCGAGCTCCGCGGCAAGCAGCGGTCCCGCACAAGCGGTCGGTGCGTACTCTGCTACCCCGTGCGTGGACGCTTGAGCGCGGTGGGCCGTGCCGAAGGCGTCCATCACGAAAACATCGCACAGGGCTGCATAGCGTTTTGCTAACCCGGGATCGTTGGCTTTCTCGCCGGGATTAAATCGGACGTTTTCGAGCAACAAAATATCGCCGGGGCTCGGCGCCGCGTGTTCCCAGTCTTCGACCAACGTCACCGGTTTTGCCAGCAATTGGCTCAAGCAAGCCGCGACCGGGGCGAGAGAAAGCGCCGCATCCGGGGTTCCCTCCTCGGGGCGGCCCAAGTGAGACATCAATATGACTGCAGCGCCTTGGGTAATTGCGTTTTCTATCGTGGGGAGTGCGGCTCTAAGCCGTGCGTCGCTGGTAACCACGCCATCTCTCACCGGAACATTCAAGTCTTCGCGAATAAGGACGCGTTGATTTTCGAGGGTGAGGTCAGACATCAGTTTCATGGGATTCCCGGGCGACTAGAAAGTTGGATCTGAAAATTTATCGAGCTGCTGAAAGTGGGCGGCGATATCCAAGAGCCGATTGGCATACGCCCACTCATTATCAAACCAGATAAGGACCTTGAGCAAATGCGAGCCTGCTACTTGGGTTTGACTGGCGTCGACGACGGCTGAGCAGAGCTCGCCGTTAAAGTCGCAGGAGGCCAGTGGCTCGTCGGTCACGTCCAAGACCCCTTTTAATTCGGTAGTGGCCGCGAGGCGAAGCGCGTCATTAATTTGCTGGCGATCGCAGGGCGAGTGGGTTTGGATTGTGATATCCATGGCGGAAACATTGAGTGTGGGCACCCGTAGCGCATGGGCCGTCAGCTTCCCTGCCAGCTGGGGCAGGATCCGTGGTACGCCTATCGCCAACTCGGTATCGACGGGGATAATCGACTGAAAAGCCGCGCGGGTTTTACGCAGGTCGGTGTGATGGTAGGCATCTAATACAGGCTGGTCATTCATAGCCGAGTGCACCGTGGTCACCGACCCTGCTTCTATGCCGACAACTCGATCCAATATAAAAAGCACCGGACACAGGGCATTAGTGGTACAGGATGCGGCGGATACCACTCGGTGTTGTGCGGTGAGCACCGACTGATTCAGACCCCATACAATAGTGCTATCGACGTCAGGCTGCGCCGGCTGGGACAAAAGCACTCGGCGCCCACCGGCCTGTAGGTGTTGTTCAGCAGTCCAGCGATCCGAGAAAGCGCCGGTGCACTCGAAAACGAGATCTACCTCTTCTTGCCCCCAGGGAAGTGACGCAATATCGGTCTGCTGAAGAAGCCGTAGACGATGGTCATTGACCCGGAGCCTGCTTTGCTCCAGGTCTAGCCGGCCTGGAAACCTCCCGTGGGTAGAGTCATAGCGAGCCAAATGGACAACGGTCTCGGCGTCAGCGATCTCATTGATCGCCACGATCGCGATGTCCTCAGACGACGCTCTTTGTGCCCAGGCTCTCAGGACGGTTCGACCAATTCGGCCGAAGCCATTGATAGCAATTCGATAACTCATGATGGTGGGGTAAGTTCCAGTGCCGGCGACGCCGGCGTGTGTTTATCAATCCAGCAAGACGTCCTGCACGGCGGACACCACATTGTCGACGGTAAAGCCGAACTCCTGCATCAGTAAGTCGCCGGGTGCAGATTCGCCAAAGCTGGTCATGCCGACGATACGCCCATCCAGGCCCACAAACTTATGCCAGTAATCGGCATGAGCCGCCTCAACCGCCACCCGCGCGAGGACGTGGCTGGGCAGGACCTGTTCCCGGTAGCTGGCGTCCTGTGAGCAGAATCTTTCGGCGCTGGGCATCGACACCACGCGGACGCCTTTACCCTGCTCTGACAATGAGGCTGCCGCATCAACCGCGAGCGCCACTTCGGAGCCGGTCGCAATGATAATGGCGTCGAGCTCGCCGACCTCATCAACAAGAATGTAGCCGCCTCGCTCGATGTTTCTAAGGTTTTCCTCGGCGCGGTATTGGTGCGGCAAGGTCTGACGCGAGAAGACCAGCGCCGAGGGGCCGTCGTCCCGTTGTGCGGCGGCTTTCCAAGCGACGGCGGACTCCACGGTGTCACACGGTCGCCAGGTTTCCAGGTTTGGCGTTGAGCGCAGTGCGGTGAGCTGCTCGACGGGTTGGTGAGTCGGTCCGTCTTCACCAAGACCAATGGAGTCATGGGTGTAGACAAAAATAACGCGCTGGCGCATCAGTGCCGCCATACGCACAGCATTGCGCGCGTATTCCATAAAAATTAAAAAGGTAGCGCCATAGGGAATAAAGCCTTTGTGCAGGGCCAAGCCGTTCATGATTGCCGACATGGCAAACTCTCGAACCCCGTAAAAAATATAGTTACCGCTGGCATCCTTTGCGTCGATTCCCTTGGAGCCGCCCCACAAGGTCAGGTTGGAGCCTGCGAGATCGGCTGACCCTCCTAAAAGCTCGGGCACCACCGGCCCCATAACATTCAGGGTTTGCTGGGATGCCTTCCGAGAGGCAACATCGGCAGCCGTCTCCGCACAAAGCGCGATGTAATCATTCATTGCTGTCTCGAAGTTGGCGGGGAGTTGCCCTGTCATTCGTCGGCTGAACTCTCCGGCCAGCGCCGGGTGTGCGGCTTCATAGCCAGCCCATCGCCCTTGCCATTCGCTTTCGGCGCGTGCGCCGCGATCCTTGGCGTCCCAGGCTTCCGAGATATCCTTCGGTATCTCAAAGGGCGGGTGTTCCCACCCCAGCGCCGCCCTCGTTGCTGCCACCTCATCTCCGCCGAGGGGCGCCCCGTGACAGGACTCGGTGCCCTGTTTGTTAGGAGCGCCTTTTCCAATGATGGTTTTACAGCAGATAAGCGTCGGTCGGCCTGTATCGGTGAGTGCCGCGTCGATGGCGGCCGCGATGGCGTCGGCATTGTGACCATCGATCGACGGGATCACCTGCCAGCCATAACTTTCGAAACGCGCCGGGGTATTGTCGGTAAACCAGCCCTCGACTTCGCCATCGATGGAAATCCCATTGTCATCATAAAACGCAATCAGCTTGCCCAGACCCAGCGTACCGGCGAGTGAGCACGCCTCGTGGGAAATGCCCTCCATCAGGCACCCATCGCCGAGGAAGACCCAGGTTCGGTGGTCAACGATGGTGTGCTCGGGCTGGTTGAACTGATCGGCCAGAATTTTTTCGGCCAGCGCCATGCCCACCGCATTGGCAATCCCCTGGCCCAGAGGCCCGGTGGTGGTCTCTACGCCGGGCGCGTAGCCATATTCGGGGTGACCCGCAGTCTTGGCGTGGAGCTGTCTGAAATTTTTCAAATCTTCGATTGACAGGTCGTAGCCGGACAGGTGCAACAGGCTGTACAGCAGCATTGAGCCGTGTCCGTTCGACAGCACGAATCGATCCCGGTCTGCCCAGTTGGGGTTAGCCGGGTTGTGCTTTAAGTATCCGTTCCACAGTACTTCGGCGATATCTGCCATGCCCATGGGTGCCCCAGGGTGCCCGCTGTTTGCTGCCTGCACAGCATCCATGCTCAAGGCCCGAATGGCGTTGGCAAGTTCAAGACGATTGGGCATGTTGGCTCCGGTAACGTGCGATGGTTTTGTGGACGCCATTGTCATTGATGCGGCGCCAGCTAGCAAATGTTACCGGCTCTTTGTCATGACTCAGACGCGTTAAGCCCTTATGATTCAGGACATCTCGCTCAGCGGAAGTCCGGCATGCCCGATTCCTATATCAAACGTATTCTCAATGCTCGTGTTTACGACGTGGCCAAGGAGACTCCCCTCGAGCATGCGCCGATGATGTCGGCGCGGTTGGACAACGGCGTCTGGTTGAAACGCGAAGATCTGCAGCCGGTGTTTTCCTTCAAGTGCCGTGGGGCATACAACAAGATGGCCGGGTTAAGTCCTGAGGCGTTGGCGGCCGGAGTTGTCGCAGCCTCTGCCGGCAATCATGCGCAGGGTGTTGCTCTGGCTGCCCAGCGTCTGAATGCCCGGGCAAAGATTGTCATGCCGGTGACCACGCCTGCGATCAAGGTCGAAGCCGTAAAGCGTTTTGGTGCTACCGTGGTGCTACACGGCGATACCTTCGATGAGGCCGCGGTGAAAGCTAAGCAGCTGGTGGCAGCCGAGGGTTTAACCTTTATCCACCCCTTTGATGACCCCGATGTCATTGCGGGCCAGGGGACTATTGCGGTCGAGCTCGCTAGGCAGGCGAGAGCCCCGCTAGATTATGTTTTTATTTGCCTTGGCGGTGGAGGCCTCATTGCCGGCATGGCGGTCTACCTGCGTTATGTTTGGCCGAATGTCAAAATTATTGGCGTGGAGCCTGAGGACGCGGCCTGTGCACGCGCCGCGCTTGATCGGGGCCGTCGAGTGACCCTGAAAGAGGTAGGCTTGTTTGCCGATGGCTGCGCTGTGGCACAGGTGGGCAAGGAAACATTCCGTCTGATTCAGGCCTGCGTTGACGATGTTATTACCGTGTCTACCGACGAAATTTGTGCCGGGGTCAAAGATATCTTCGAGGATACTCGAGCCATTGCCGAGCCCGCTGGCGCCCTGGCTGTTGCAGGCATGAAAAAATACGTGCAGGCGCACAGCGTGAAGGGGGCCTCTATGGCCGCCACGGTGAGCGGCGCCAACACCAATTTCGATCGGCTTCGTTACATCTCTGAGCGGACCGAGATTGGCGAGCGTAGAGAGGCCGTGATTAGCGTATCGATTCCCGAGCAACCCGGATCTTTCAGGCGGTTTTGCAGCGTGTTGGGCCGACGAAATATCACCGAGTTTAACTACCGTTACCAAGGCCCCGAGGGCGCGCGGGTTTTCGTGGGGCTCTCCATTACGCCATACAGCGATGATCTCGACCAGCTGACCGAAAAGCTTCTCGCCAGTGGCTATGGGGTTCAAGACCTATCCGACAACGAGACCGCCAAGCTCCATGTTCGGCACATGGTGGGGGGGCACGCCCCTGCAGATCTGGGTGAGGAGGCAATTTACCGGGTAGAGTTTCCCGAACGCCCCGGCGCCTTGTATAAATTTTTGTCCGCCCTGGGCAAGGATTACAGCATCTCCTTGTTCCATTATCGCAACCACGGCGCTGCCTATGGTCGTGTGTTGGTGGGTCTGGTTGTTCCCCCGGGGAAGCGCAGTGCACTGAAGTCCACCATCGCGGCGGTGGGGTATCGCTTCTGGGAGGAAACCGACAACCCCGCCTACGCGGCTTATTTGGGCTAGGAAGACTTATAACTCATGGAGTTATGGCACATTCCTTGTTGACATTCTCAGCCTGTGGAAAGACACTCTCGCTTCTTGTGGATAATATGTGTACAGGGGGGCGGCGTAAGTCAGGATTCTGGCCCATGCCGTGAACTAGTGTGAGTCGACAAAGAAAAACACCCGGACTTATCTGGGGTCTGGTCTTGATCGTTGCTTTGGGGATGGCTACCTCTTCGTTGTTTGGCGACAACGACGAGCTCATGAAGCCGCAGCAAGCGGGTATCATCGTCCAGTAATCATCACCTTGGTGCGTGGTTTCAGTTAGAACGTTGTGACGCCTTGCTCAGAGAGAAAGGCGTGAAGCGCTTGATCATGCGGCTCCGTCGGTAGCTGCTCCACCAGTTGGTGACTGAAGCCCACGCCACATCGAAAACCAGCGGCACTCGCCAGAGCCCGGTCGTAGTACCCGCCGCCATACCCAAGCCGATAACCCTGCTGATCACAGGCCAGCAGCGGCACCAAAAAGAAATCAATCGCGTGAAGGGGCACCACCTGTGCTTTGGGGCCAGGTTCTCGCACTCCCATGTCACCCTCGACCAGTGGCTCTCCCTCATGCCAAAGGCGAAACTCGATCAGCCCAGGGCCCACGATGGCCGGATATGCCACGGCCTTATTGGCTGCGCGCGCCTCACGATCGACACGCGATAGGTCGAGCTCGTCGTTTATCGCCTGATAACTGGCGACTACCCGTGCTGCGCCCCAGGCCGGCAAGTCGTTGAGGTGGTTGATTGACAGCGGACTCGCATGCTGTGCGGCTGCAAGGCGTCGCTGCTGCCGCATGTGTTGGCGCCAGACCGCTTTGGAGTCGTTTTTTATCATCCTGGGAAAGAGCTGGAATTAAACATCCCAACGTACCGCTGACAGTGTCGCCCTTGAACCCTGCGGCTCAAGGTGGTGACCGCCGAGCCGTATCAGGCTTTCCGGTCATGCCGGACTTGCACAACAACGGCGTTCAGTGGTCCCCGGGTAATGCATTATCGGCTCGAGGACTGACTGTCTGGCGGGTACGCCAGGAATATTGAGAGTATAGTCGATTTTTTGCTTAATTGATCTCAAGCTGACGCAACTGGTAAAGCGCTTCGTCCAACTGACTGGTAATCGCCTTTATCCGATCCTCGTGCCCATCCAGCTGCGCGGGCACCTCCCCGCCACGCATCCCCAGCACCTCATGGCTGAGATTGAGTGCGGCCATGATCGCGACTCGCTCCAGACCGATAACTTTGCCGGTTGCGCGGATGTCGCGCATTTGTTGGTCAAGATGATGGGCGGCGGCCACCAGCTCGCGCTCCTGATCCGGCGGGCAGGCTACCTGATATTCTTTGTCGAGGATTTCGACGCTGATGGTGGGAGTTCGAGTCACGCGCCACCTTCGATTTTTCTGAGTCGATCCAGCGTGCTATTGATGTGCTCGCCCGCCTGTCTTTGCCGCTCCAGAAGCTCACGGCGCTCTCGCTGCAATTCGGCGAGCCGTAACTTGAGTTGCCGATTCTCTCGGTTTAAGTCACGGCTTAACCCGATTAAATCAGCTACTTTATTTTCGAGAGCTTGGATGAGTTTCTCAGCCACGGCGATTACACTTGGCAACACACAGCCGTCACTATAGGTGGCGGCCTACCAACGGTCAATAATGAAATCTTGATGGAATTCATGCCGCTGCTGTACGAAGTGTAAGCAATTTGTAGAAGCATCGCTGACAGGCTTTTGAGCAATCAGTGACGCGTTGACTAAGCTAGCGGGAGGTGTTGTGTTGCTGGAGAGTCTTGGTGAATATGAGGAAATGCCCGATTGGTCGGAAGCGGCTGATGTTCTCCTCGGCATGGGGTTGACGCTCAATCCCTCAGAGCTACATGGCGCACTGCTGGGCGCACTCGGAGCAGGGCAGCCGCTGGCAAGCGAATTGGATCTTGATAGCGCCTTGTCTGTGCTTGAAAAAGCCCTGGCCGTGGATCTACAGGGGGAAGTGGCCGAGTTCGTCAAACGTCTTGCCGGTGCAACGGTGTCGGCTGTTCGCGACACGGATTTTGCATTCACACCCCTACTTCCTGACGACGAGGAAGAGTTTCATAATCGGCTGACGTCGCTTGGCAGTTGGACCGCGGGATTTTTAACGGGCTTCACCCAGGCAGTGAGCGCCGCACAGGCGGCCTCGGAAGCCATTAATCCCAACACGGCGGAGGCGCTCAAAGATTTTGCTGCCATTGCACAGATTGATGTCGATGAAAGCGAAAGTGATGAAGCAGAGCGAGAGCTTGAAGAGCTCGTGGAGTACGTGAGAATGGCGGCGCTCAATATCGTGGTTGATGCGCTGAACGAACAAGAAGAATGACCCTACTTTAGAGGACACACCGTGAAAATCAGTAAAGCAGAATACGCCCGGCGTCGCCGTCATTTGATGTCAATGATGGATGGCAACAGCATTGCGTTGGTGCCAGCTGCGGGCGAATGTACGCGCAGTCGCGATACCGAATATCCGTTCAGGCAAGACAGCGATTTCCTCTACCTTACGGGATTCAATGAGCCCGACGCGGTGCTCGCGCTGATACCGGGGCGCAAGTCGGGCCAGGTCCTCATGTTTTGTCGGGACCGTGACCCGGAAATGGAGCTTTGGAACGGTTACCGTGCAGGCCCGGAAGGGGTCGTCAGCGACTTTGGCATGGATGATGCGTTCCCTATCGATGATCTCGACGACATCCTGCCCGGGCTGATTGAGGGCAAGCAGCACATCTATTACTCCATGGGGCACAGCGACCGATTTGATCGTCGGGTTATGGGTTGGGTCAACCAGATAAAGAGTCAGGTCAGGACTGGCGCGAAGCCGCCGGGTGACTTTACCGACCTTGCTTTTCTGCTTCATGAGCAGCGGCTGATTAAGAGCGCCTCGGAAATCCGCCTGATGAGGCGAGCAGGTGATATTTCAGCGCAAGCGCATGTGCGAGCCATGCAGGAGTGCCGACCCGGGCGCAGTGAGTACCACTTGGAGAATGCGATCCTCCATGAGTTTGGAGAGCACGGCGCGCGCGCGCCGGCCTATAACAGCATTGTTGGGGGTGGTGCCAACGCCTGCGTACTGCATTACACCGAGAACATGGACAAACTCAAAGAAGGTGAGCTCGTGCTGATTGATGCGGGTTGCGAGTATGCGGGCTATGCCGCCGATATCACTCGCACCTTCCCGGTGGGTGGGACGTTCTCTGCGGAGCAGCGAGCGATCTATGACATTGTTTTGAAGGCGCAGCTCGCTGCTATTGCGAAGGTCAAGCCCGGCAATACCTGGAATCAACCCCACGATGCGACGGTGCGCGTCATTACCCGGGGTCTGATAGCTATCGGGCTTCTTAAAGGGGACGAAAAAGCGTTGATTAAGCGCGAGGCGTATCGGGAGTTTTACATGCACCGTGCCGGGCACTGGCTCGGCATGGACGTGCACGATGTTGGCGATTATCGCATCGACGGTAAATGGCGCCAGCTGGAGCCCGGCATGGTGTTGACCATCGAGCCCGGCATCTACATTTCACCTAACAATACCCGGGTCGCGAAAAAGTGGCGTGGGATAGGCGTGCGCATAGAAGATGACGTCGCGGTCACGGCAACTGGTTGCGAGGTGCTCACCGCGGGCGTGCCCAAGACTGCTGATGATATTGAAGCACTCATGGCCGCAGGCTAGTCAGTTTTGAAGGTTCTAATTGTCGGTGGCGGTATGGTTGGGCTCGCATTTGCGATGGCCCTTCGCCACGTTTCCGCGTCCACTGAGGTCACGGTATTGGAGGCGCGGGTGCCGCCGTCGGGCACACCCAGCCCCCTAGATAGCCGGGCCTCGGCGCTTAATCTCGTGAGTCGCGACATCCTCACGGTCTGGGGTGTCTGGCCGGCAATTTTTGAACAGGCGGGTGTTATTCAACAAATACACGTCTCCAACCAACACCGGTTCGGCAGCAGCGTACTCGAGCCCTCGGATGTTGGCAGTGACGATGGCTCTTTGGGTTTTGTTATCGAGAATCATCACCTTGGCCGCGCCCTGTTGAGTCGGGCGCAGGAACTCGGTGTGGAGCTGGCGGCGCCGGTGGACGTGCGGGCGGTGCGGCGTGGTGACCTCAGCCCCGGGGTGGTATTGGCTTCGGGTGAAACGCTGTCAGCCGATCTGGTTGTAATCGCCGATGGCGGCCAATCGACTTTGCGACAGCAGCTTGGCATCCCCATCGACACGCGCAGTCCCGGTCAGCGCGCCGTGGTGGCCAATGTGCTTTTTGAGGCAGAGCAGCGCGGGATAGCCTGGGAGCGGTTTACCCCCCATGGCCCTTTGGCACTTTTGCCTTTACCGGGCGGGAGTGGCTCAAAAGGCAGTCGTTTCAATGTGGTGTGGTCAATGCCAAATGATGCCGCCTTGGCGTTGGAGGCGACTGATGCGCTGCACTTTT
>CBFHQV010000085.1:0-9687 GCA_965658055.1 Luminiphilus sp.
GCACCTTCAGCGCCGCAACGCTACGGTCGCTCTCGCTTACCGTATAGCTAAACACCAGCGTGTTCGTGCCTGAGCCACTCTCATAGCGACCCACCGCACCGTTGTTCAACACGACAATAGGCACGCCACGGCGCGTATCCACCGATACCACATCCGTGAATGTCGCCAGCACAGACACCGTCTCGCCGGTCACATACCGGCTCAACGCTGTGCGGAAACTGTCAATTGTGGCGATCACGTCATCAAAATCTCTACATTAATGTCAAATTCGTCTACATAGGGCACGAAAAAAGGGGCCTTTGGCCCATTTACACTGACAGATTAGACAGTACTGACGATTATGTCAACACGGGTGGATGCTATTTTTGGCAATAGTACCGGCGCGGTCGCGGGGTCCGCTCAATCACTGTGCCTCAAGTCCAAGTCTGGCGTACTGGCGTCGGATTGGCGCTATCCAACCCAGTTAGCGTTTGAGCTCAGAAACCATTGTCTTCCAATGACTAGATTGCATTCTCCCTGCCCTGCGCTTTTTTAAGAAAGCCCCAAAAGCGGGGCTCTTTGTAACTTCTTTGCAAACCAAAAGTCCATATATCAATGGTTTAGTTATTACTCAGACTCAATACAACATTGACATAAATTACAGATTTGTCTGATATTCATCGCCACTTTCAAACAGGTTTGTTCCTATTCCTTTCCTCTGCGAACACGAGGGGAACTGACTGGAACTCAACAGCGGGGGCAGGCCTATACTGTATTTCTATCCAGCTCGTTAAGAAGCCTGACCGCTTCGAGCTTTTCCTTAGAGTTACCAGACTTTTTGAATTGCTCCAACATCTTTAGGGCGGTCTCTCGCTCCCCCATATTTAGAAAAACTAAGGCCTGAGTAAATTTTTCACTCAAGGCAACCGAATCTGAGCTCTGCAAGATGCTCACCGCCGAGGCTACATTACCATCCTCCTCGGCGCTCAAACCATGGTCATTACCAGAGTCGACCTGGACTTTGGGAGAGAGGCCAATAGCGTCGACACGAAGCACCGAACCAACCGGAAGTTCATTGTCAACATCGACAGGCGCGCTAGGGGCAGCGTAGACACCACCTTGGTCGAACTCATCCTCAATTCCCATGGACGATTCTGTAGCCACCAAATCGCTCTTTCTTCGCCCTGCAAACCGCGGTTTCTGCACGCCGGGCCTATCATAGGCCCGGCGCCCCCAAGAACGAGGTGGTACACCACCTAATTCGACGCTCTCCACTGTGGACTCGCTACCCTCTCCTCTTTGATCACCGAGTGGCGATGCTTTACTGCGTTTCATCCGGAATAGTAGCGTAGCTATACCTGCAACAAAAATTGCGAGGGCGAAACCGCTTCCTAACAACACAAGACACCTCCCTCCGTTACTTTTGCCAAAGCTAATGGCGTGAACAATAACCGCGGCGCTTTACGTCCTCCGAGAAATTGACAGGCTTTTTATAAATTTGAAACAAATGGTGACTTAATATGAGTATTTTTTTACAAATACTGTTAGTTACATGATCTCAAATTGATTCTTATCGCGGTTCTTAACCGTATTCTGGGGTGTAAAGACGCAGCCGTTCATCACGATATAGACCCCATGAGGCAGTGACTGCACCGCGGCGACCGATCCACCAATGTTAAACACCGCATCATTATGGGCGAACGCCGCAGGCTGCAGCGCGCCGGTCAGCACAATGGTCTTTTCTTTGACAACGCACAGAGCCTTCGCGGTTTCGATCATGCTGTCGGTGCCATGGGTGATCAGCACATGCTCCGCCGGGCACGCCAGCACACGCTCGACAATTTCCTGCCGGTGACTATCCGTCATATCCAGACTGTCGATCTTCATGATTTCCTCGACCGTAAACTCAAAGCCCACATTCATTGAGGTTAACAGCGGGCCGACAATCGGATCGCCAATTTCATACTCACTCTTTTGATCAAAATAGATTTTGTCGATGGTGCCGCCCGTGGTGAATACAGCGAGTTGCATACGTGTTTCCTGTGTTGTTTTGTCAACCAATCCTCGTGCCTTCATCCATCCAGCCCGCACGGGAATCAAACATCGATATTGGCGAGTGCCGCGGCGCATACGGAGCCTTTCAAAGGCGGTACGTGCTCCTCACCCTTTAGTTAGCGTAACCGCTTTTAGGCCCGGCAATAACCTCACATCGGCCAGATCGATCCCATTAAATCGAGCCGCTCTCGATCAACGCCCGGCTCACTATGGGAGACAGGCGAAATGACCAGTGTATTTTGACTGGCAGCGTCGAAACGTGGCCACACCGGTACACCTCCGCCATTTGGATCGCCGGTCTTGGCGAAGTTGGTCCAGTACTGGACCATTTGCCTGGAAACCTCACGGTCACTCTCCATCCAATCCAGGCCCACTTTATCGGTATTTCCAAATACCAAGGCAAGATCTCCCGAGTGATACGCGCCGCCACTACGAGGTCCTCCCGGTAACGGCAAATCAGGGTTGTCGGGCATATAGATATGAAACGCCGGTGGCACGTGATCAACGTAGTAGAGATACGTCTGCTGCCCCAGCTGCGCTTGATACTCTGCCCAGCGGCGCATGCCAAAGGCCATCACCCAGTCGGTAGTCATTGCAAATTGAAGATCTCCCGGGATGGCATCCTCGGTCGCATACGCGTTGATTAAGGCCTTTCCTTTATCCCCCGCAATCACAGCGGCAAAGGCTTCGAGCTCGCCCATTGTCAGCGCCTCATTCTTTGGCAATAGCTCCATACCCTCATCCGCCATGTAACCGAGCAATAGCGGGACGGGAGCTTGTCGCCCCTGCGCGAAAACCGTTTGCGGGGCTTCAGGCAACACCCACCCATCCAGCGTAATCCGACTCTCGCTTTCCCAACCACTCGCCGTTGATGCTGCCAGTAGCGCTTCGGCATCAGCCGCTCGAAGGGCATCCGCATCAGTGACACCCAGCGCGTCAACCAAACGCCCGCCCCGTTGGTGCCCGTTGGCATCTCGGCTGGCAGCGGCATTCAGTGGTGAGGCGTGTGCACAGCCCGCGGATTGGCCGATGGCCTTGTGGAACAACCTGTTAGCAAGCGGAGATGCCATCAGCGAACATACGCTTTGTGACCCTGCAGATTGCCCAAAGATGGTGATGTTTTGGGGATCACCGCCAAAGGCCTCGACGTTGGCCCCCACCCATTCAAGCGCAGCAATTTTATCGAGTAGACCATAGTTACCGGCACTGCCGTGGGGCGACTCCTCCGCGAGCCAAGGATGTGCCAAAAATCCGAAGGGCCCCAACCGATAATTAATCGTAATCAGGACGACCCCTTGAGAGGCCAGCGTGGTGCCATCAAAAATCAGAGAATGTCCCTGGCCGCTCGTGTGCGAGCCCCCATGAAACCAGACCATGACGGGTAGCTTGGCGCCGTTTAGTGGCGCCCACACATTGAGATAAAGACAGTCTTCTGACACCTCAAAATCCTCTCGCCGCCAAACGAAGGTCGAGGTATGTCGAGGCTGATAGCAGCTGGCAGCAAAACGACTGGCATCAAAGGCTTGTTGCCATGGCTCCGCGGATTGCGGCGGCTGCCATCGTCGTTCGCCAACGGGTGGCGCCGCATAAGGAATGCCCCGGTAAACGGTAATCTCGGGATCGAAGGGCGAGGCGACACCGACAACCTCACCCGATTGGGTCAGCGCACCCCTGTTAACAGCCAGCGCTTCTTTCCGACCATCACACCCGACGAGAACTGACAGCCCTGACAAAAGCACAAGCACTGTCGTGAAAACGCGCAATAAACGGTTCAAACTGGTCAACACTCCTAGCCTCCCAAGCATCGCCCCCTCAACAGAACCGCGGAACTCGATTAGTCGGTGTAGCACTCGTTGACAGGGATAACACAGACACCTACACCAGCCACACCGCCAAAATCGCGCGAGTTCATCGTTTACGCCTTCTCGGCGACAAACATTATCTGTGGCGTAACAAACCCCAGACCTAGCGACCAACCCACGACGGCATAGGCCTCCGAGAAACCGACATCTTTTAACGCGGCCAAAATATCCCACCCAAAATGCTGGTAACAGAGCACTCCTTCCGATGACATAGGGTCACCGTGATATTCGGGTTCCCGGTGGTGCTCAATACTCCCATCCGCCGCTAAGGTAGCTCTGATCAATGTCTGATCGGCGTTAATGAAAGGCGCGGTAAAGAGAAATCGACCCTGCGGTCGCAACGCGCGAAAAACCTCCTGCAGCGCAACCGTGTAATGGGGAATGTGCTCCAAAACGTCAAAACTGTAAACGGCTTGAAAGCTACTATCATCGAAGGAAAGCGCTGTCGCGTCCTGATGCTGAATACCTTCAGCTGTGACCGAGCCGGATTCAAGCGACGCGTCGACAAACTCGCTGCCGATAAGATTGGGATACTGGATCTTGAGATGGTGATAGAGACGGGTAGTTTGTTCCATGATGTACATGGGGTCACTTGAGAGGCCCCCACCCAATACGTCGATCATAGCCGCCGCAAAGCGCATCCGATTGTTCAACCGAGTGACGGGACACAACACGCGTTCTCGCCAGTTAATCTGTGGGAACTTACCGGGAATAAAGCGAACCTTAAAATCAACCATTTGATTGGCGGCAAGTGAAAATCCGGGGATGAAAAAATCTTGTTCATCCGGCGGCAAAAGCTGCTGTAGCGCTTGATAGTGGCCATGCCACCCCTCGGCCTTCAGCGCATCGTATTCCGCTTTGTTCCTGACGTAATATAGCTTCATCTAATTGTAAAGGTCTTCAACACAAGCGCTGTAGCTTACAGGAAATTTGCGTTGTCGCAGCATGCAAGCGAACACCCAGCCCGATCACTGACGTGTTCTGGCGCGCCGAGAGGCTTTCGGGCAACCAGTAGCCGATCTGGAGCAAGCGCATCGATAGACGCCCCTCACACAATCCAAACTGCCATAACGGCTAGACTGCGTTTTCGAATTCCCCGACTTGAGGTAAGCCCCCCAAGGTAATGTAAACCAATCAGCAACCTTAGTTAATTTATTAAGTAACCGCTCTAAGGCCAAGCTACGTTTAAGTGACTGAACATTTAAGTAACTGGCTTTTTGGCGTTTTGCCGCTAGTATGTTCGGTAATCTTTTATGTGCCCCATCGTCAGGGCAGTCTTTTGGCCTTCTTGAGGTAGCTATGTCTTTTATTGTGAATCGACGCGACGTGGATTTCCTGATGTATGAAATCCTTAATCTGGATGAGCTGCTAGCGAGCGAGCGTTATCAAGATCACGATCGCGAGACCGTCGCCGCCGTGCTCGATCTGGCGCAACAAATGGCCGAGGAGGAATTTCTTCCCTGTGCTGCCGAGCTCGATGAGCACGAGCCCGTGTTTGAGGACGGTCAGGCCAAGACACCCCCTATCCTGAAGAAAATTCTGAAAAGCTTCGTCGATGCCGGTTTGCCCACTGCCAGCTTCGACACTGATTTGGGCGGTATGCAGCTGCCGGCACTGGTCAGTAATTTTGTGCAGGGCATTTTTCAAGCCGCCAACGCCCCCGCCCTGGGCTACCACTTTTTGACTGCTTCCAACGCCCACATGCTCCACGCCTGTGGCAGCGAGTCTCTGCAAGCTCAGTTTCTGGCGCCGATGATCGAAGGCCGCTGGCTTGGCACCATGTGTCTGTCCGAGCCCCACGCGGGTTCCTCGCTCGCCGACATTCGCACCATGGCAACGCCGCAAAGTGATGGCCTTTACCATCTGAGTGGCACGAAAATGTGGATCTCGGGCGGCGAGCAAGATATCTCGGACAACATTGTGCATATGGTGCTGGCTCGTACACCCGATGCACCTGCAGGCGTGAGGGGTATCTCCCTGTTTCTGGTACCCAAGTACCGCGTCAATGCCGATGGCAGTTTGGGCGACTTTAACAATGTGGTACTGGCCGGGTTAAATCACAAAATGGGCCAGCGTGGCACCACCAATACCCTGCTCAACTTTGGTGAGAGTGGTGACTGTGTGGGCTATCTGGTAGGCACGGAGAATGAAGGCCTCAAAAATATGTTCCACATGATGAACGAGGCCCGCATCGGCGTGGGGATGCTCGCCACCATGTCTGGGTTGGCCGGCTATCTTTACTCGCTGGATTATGCCCGCAACCGACCTCAGGGCAGGCACCCCGGAGACAAAGACCCCAACGAACCCATGCTGCCCATCATTGAGCATGCTGACATCAAACGTTTATTGCTGGATCAGAAAGCCTCGGTGGAGGGCAGCCTCGCGTTGCTTTCCTACTGCGCTGCGCTGGTCGATAAGCAGAAACTGGCCTCGAGCGACGAAGAAAAGGGGCGGCTGACTTTGCTGCTTGAACTGCTCACGCCGATCGCAAAATCATGGCCTTCGGAATTCACCCTCGAAGCGAACAAGCACGCTATGCAGATCCTCGGGGGTTACGGCTATACGCGCGAGTACCCGCTCGAGCGACTCTACCGAGACAACCGACTGAACCCTATTCACGAGGGCACCCACGGTATTCACGGGATCGACCTGTTAGGGCGCAAAGTCAATCTGGCTCAAGGCGCAACCCTCGCGCTGTTTAAAGCCGAAATTGATCGTGTGGTTGGTCGCGCCCAGGAGCATCAGGACTTAGCAACACACTGCAACGCCCTGCTCGAAGCTTGGGCACAAATTCTCGCCACGGTTGAGCTTGTTAATGCCGAACCCAACACTCGCAAGCGACTGGCCAACGCCACCCTCTTTCTAGATGCGTTTGGGCATGTGGTCATCGCTTGGTTATGGCTATGGCAAGCGCTTGTAGCTACCGAGGCGCTGGCCAAGGGTAGCGATGAAAAGGCGTTCTACAGCGGCAAGCTCGCAGCGTGCCGCTACTTCTTTAACTACCAGCTGCCCAAGGTACGCGAACAATTGACACTCGTCAGTGAGCTGGATACTACGGCTCTGGACATCGCACCCGAGCAATTTATCGGCAGCTAGTCACTGCTGATAGGCGACACGACATACTCTATAGACGAGTCCGTTATCCCCCTGGGGCGTAACGCGCTCTCTGGCAGGGCAAAGACCCGAATGGAGAGGTTACTCGGAGACCGCCTGAGCACCATAGACAAGACGGTTCATCCATGCGATGACTAAAGACCCGAGCGGTGTCATGCGCTAGGGCTTACTTTCATAATGCACGGTCAAAACTATCCTCAGTGACAAACGGGCTCCCCATGGCAAAAGTCTTCTCTGTATTGTTTCTACCGCTGCTACTAAGCGCTTGTAGCTATGATTCACCAGAGAATCACAGCCCTGCTCCCTCAGAGATATTTGGCAATCCGACTTACCGCGCAATTTCCTTTGGGGGCTATCGGGGCCTCACTCGTGAGGAGGGCCCCAGCGTCGCGCAGCTAATCGATGACGTTAAGATCCTAGACGCTATGGGCGTTAAGTTACTGCGGACCTACAACACGTCTCAGTTCCCGCAAGTCGCGCGGTTATTACAGGCCATTGAAACCGTAAAGCAGACAGATCCGGACTTCGAGATGTACGTCATGCTCGGCGCCTGGATTGAATCCAAGAATGCCTGGACCGAGGCCGTTTGGGACGCTGCGAACAACGCATGGGTTGAAGGTACCGGGCCAGACCATAGCGAGGGCAATGTCACCAACAACACTCAGGAGATAGAGACAGCTATTCGCCTCGCTAATGCTCACCCCGATATCGTCAAAGCTATTGCGGTGGGTAACGAGGCAATGGTGCAGTGGGCGACCAATTATTTTGTGTATCCGAAGACCATTTTGAAGTGGGTCAAGTATCTCCAGGACGCCAAAGCATCGGGCACATTAACGGCGGACGTCTGGATTACCAGCTCGGATAACTACGAATCCTGGGGCGGCGGCAATTCGATTTACCACACACCCGAGCTAACCGAGCTAATGCAAGCCGTTGATTTTCTTTCCGTTCATACCTACCCCTTCCACGATTCTTTTTACAACCCGTCTTTCTGGGGGGTACTACCCGAGGAGGAATCGCTCTCCTTTGAGACTATGACAGCGGCGGCGATGGCGCGTGCGGTCGACTACGCCAAGAGGCAATATCAGGCGGTGGTCGACTATGCAACGACCCAGGGCATCAGCAAGCCTATTCATATCGGAGAGACGGGCTGGGCTAGCTATGACGAGACTGCCTACGGGGACTCAGGCTCTAAAGCGGCAGACGAATACAAGCAGCAGTTGTTTCACAGGCTACTCCGCGAGTGGACCGACGAAGCCGGCATTTCACTGTTCTTTTTTGAGGCCTTCGATGAGCAGTGGAAAAAGGCCTCGAGCCCCGGCGACTCCGAAAATCACTTTGGGCTGATCGCCCTCAATAATGAGGTGAAATACGCTCTGTGGGATGCGTTTGATCGTGGCGCATTCGAGGGAGTGACGCGGGACGGTCTGCCGCTTCGCAAGAGTTTTGACGGCGACAAAGACGGTCTGCTGGCCGCGGCCTCGACCCCGCCTTTTAAAAGTCAGATGGCTGTGCGCCGTATTGAGACCGTCAACCCTAATCGGACCCCCGGTGAGTCCGTGACTGAGCCCACCTTGTTGGTCGTTCACGACCTGCTAGATGACAACGACCCAGCAAATACCTACCCGAGCGCTCCCTTGAAACTTATACCCTGGGAGGGCACAAGCACCATTGAGCTTCTTGCAAACAATGAGATAAAGGTGGAGACCCGCGCCGGCGACTGGTGGGGTGCAAGTCTTGAGCTCGATGCGGAGCACGGCGAGAACCTGTCTCGCTTTAGCAATGGCGTTATGCATTTCGACCTACGTGGCAGCAGCAGCATTACTTTTAGTCTGGGTTTTCAAACGGGGAGTTATTTGCGCGGCGATCAAGTCAATAATTTTGCACGCTTTGGGCCCGGAACTGAACGTCCTATCTCCGACCAGTGGCAAACCTTTACCTTACCCATTGCCGACATCAACGGCGGCACAGATCTGAGCGACGTGACAAATATCGTGGCGTTTTTGGGGCAGGAAAAGGCGCCCAATCAAACCGTTAATTTGCGCAATATATATTTTACGAGACAGCCCTGAGGGATTTGCTACGCAGATGAAAGAATCACACTCTACGTTGGATCTGTTCTGCGAACACCCCATGCTCTATTGCTGAAGGCGCCCTTGCTCAGAACGTACACCACCTTCGCTTTCTCGTCTGCGCACTCAAGCGCGCCAAGTTTTTCCACAGCTTTTCGCGAACGGAAATTTTCTGTTCCAATGTCAAAGTACACTTTCTCAACAATCGTGAAAGCAAACTCAAGAAGCACTTCTTTCATTTCTTGATTAGCGCCAGAGCCCCAGTAGCTGGGACATAGAAACGTATATCCAAGTCTTACAGCGTCGACAGAGGCATCATGTGAGTAGAATCTTGTGGACCCCATGACGACGCCCGTAGTTTTGTCGCGAATCGTGAAGCAACCGATATCATTTTCAAGAGCCGCTTGAAAGAAGGCCGAAAAGACCAGACGCTTCCACCTATCTTTCTCTGGGTGCTGCTCCCAGACCACAGGATTGCTGGCGACTGCGTAAAGCGGCTCAAAGTCTAACGATGTGGTTTGCTCAAGAGAAAAGGCGTTTGTTTCCAGGTTCACCTTGAACCCGTGCGACCGATCCATTCTGTAGAATCCTTATTCCCACTCAAT
>CBFHQV010000086.1:0-9639 GCA_965658055.1 Luminiphilus sp.
GCCCTAAAAAAGCGAGCGCGAACCGGAGGTTGTCGAGCGCTGACCGGTTGTTGACGGCAGCGGCGCCAGTTTGCTTGCTGAGCTTCGTTCCCAGTGCGTCGGTCACGACCGGTGTATGCCCATAGAGAGGGTCGGGCAATGCCAAAATTCGTCGCAAGAACATTTGTCGCGGCGTTGATTCCAGTAGGTCGGCGCCTCTAATGACGTGACTGATGTGGGGGGAAAAGTCGTCGACCGCTGCGGCAAGTTGATAGGCGTAAAGCCCGTCACGTCGTCGAACAATAAAATTACTGAGTTGAGAGGCTAGATCCACGTTCTGAGGTCCGAGCATGAGGTCGGTAAATTCAACATGAGTCCCCGCAGGAACATGAATACGCAAGCTTCCCTCGGTTGTATGTGGTCGGGCTTGGTCACGGCAATCTCGCACGCAGCACCCTGTTGGACCGAGGGTGGCACGGGTGCATGAACAAACGAAGAGAAGACCCTGCCGCCAAAGTGTTTCCAAGGCTGTCTCATAGGCAGCGTGATGGTTGCTTTGCAGGATCAGCTCCCCATCCCCCAACAAGCCGTGGGCATGGAGGGTTTCAAGGATTAGCGCTTTGGCCCCTGCTACTTCACGAGGGGGGTCGATGTCGTCAATGCGAACGAGCCAGGCACCGTCGTTTGCCTTCGCATCGAGATAGCTCGCGACTGCTGCGACCAAAGACCCCATGTGCAAAGGGCCGGTCGGGGAGGGAGCAAACCGTCCCCGATAGTGGTTTTCAATGCTTGTTGCTTCAGCCTTGATACAGACCTAACCGAGCTCTTGACGTTCCTTGATTTCGGCTAACGTCTTGCAGTCAATGCACAGTGTTGCGGTAGGGCGCGCTTCGAGTCGCTGAATACCTATTTCGATGCCGCAGGCGTCACAGTAACCGTAATCGTCAATTTTGATCCGCTCGAGGGTGCCGTCGATCTTTTTGATGAGTTTCCGCTCCCGGTCACGGGTGCGGAGCTCGAGGCTAAATTCTTCTTCCTGTGTCGCTCGATCGGCGGGATCCGGGAAGTTGGCCGCCTCATCTTTCATGTGGGAGACCGTCCGCGTCATTTCTTCTACGAGTTCCGCACGCCAGACATAGAGCAATTGCTTGAAATGCTCAAGCTGCTCGTCGTTCATATAGGACTCGCCACGGGAGGGCTTGTAGGGTTTGAAGTCATCGAAGCGCTGTAGCTCCCCGACGGCTCGAGCAACCTTTTTATCGTTCTTTCTTCGGCTTTTCGGAGCAGCTGGAGCTTTCTTGGCGACGGCTTTCTTCGCGGGTGCTTTTTTAGTCGCTACCTTCTTAGCCGGTGTTTTTTTAGCTGGTTCTTTCTTGGCGACAGCTTTCTTCGCGGGTGCTTTTTTAGCCGGTGCTTTCTTGGCGACAGCTTTTTTCGCGGGTGCTTTCTTTGTTGCTACCTTTTTAGCCGGTGCTTTTTTAGCTGGTGCTTTCTTGGCGACAGCTTTTTTCGCGGGTGCTTTCTTTGTTGCTACCTTTTTAGCCGGTGTTTTTTTAGCTGGTGCTTTCTTGGCGACAGCTTTTTTCGCAGATGCTTTTTTAGCGGCTACCTTTTTAGCCGGTGCTTTCTTGGCGACGGCTTTCTTTGCGGGTGCTTTTTTCGATACTGCTTTTTTCACAGGTGTCTTCTTCTTTACAACGGGTTTCTTGGTGGAGGCCTTTTTCGCTGCGACTTTTTTGGCCGCAGGCTTTTTCTTCGGCGATGCCTTTGCTGGCTTTTTCGCGGTGGGTTTTGCCTTTCGTACGGGTTTTTTTGCCTGAGTTTTCTTCGTTGGCATGTCGATTTCCTGAGAAAAGTGGCGCAGAAACGCCCGAATATCAGTACCGCCGTTTAGCCCCGGAGGGAGGATCCCCAGCGCTCGGGGCCCGCAAGCTACCAGATAAGTTTAGCTTGCGCCAGCGCTCTTTTCGAGAGGTGGCCACTGGGGTCTCTCGGGGAGTAGTTGGTCCTCGTTTTTTCAGGGTTTTGCTTGCTAACATAGAGATTGGAGGCACTATGGATTTCACCGAGCTTCAACCTGCTACCTTGATCAAGCGTTACAAGCGCTTTCTTGCCGATGTGAGGTTTCCGGATGGCCGCGAGGTGACGGTCCACTGTCCTAATACCGGGGCCATGACGGGCTGTGCTGAGTTCGGAATGCCCGTATGGCTCTCCCACCACGCAGATCCAAAACGCAAGCTGGCATGGACCTGGGAGCTTGTCGACACGGGAGCCGGGCTCGCATGTATCCATTCGGCTTTGGCAAATAAAGTCGTGGGGGAGGCGATCGGAAAGGGTGTGTTGGACGCTTTACCGATGGACGGAGCGCTCAAGCGCGAGGTGCCGTTCGGCGAGGGGTCGCGCGCCGATTTCAGCCTGACATCGGGATCCTTGTCTATCATGATTGAAGTGAAAGCGGTGACGCTCGTGACCGCGAGGGGGCTTGGCGTGTTTCCCGATACGCCCAGCCAGCGTGCATTAAAGCATGTGCATGCGTTGGTAGATGTCGTGCGATCGGGGGGTCGGGCGGCGCTGGTTTACTGCGCGCTTCATAGTGCAATCGGCCGCATTGCGCCGGCTGCCTCGGTCGATCCAATCTACGCTGATGCGGTTAGAGATGCTGTAGCGCAGGGGCTAGAGGTCTATGGGTTGGGCGTTGATATTAATCCGCAGAGGCTAGAACCCAGCGGACAAGTACCCGTCAGTTTTTGGGAGGACGCGCCTGATCCATGACCCTCGAGCATGTGCAATCCAAGGAAATCCTGCGGGCTATCGGGCTTGATGCGACGCATCTTAAGCCTGTGGATGAGAGCACGGTGGGCACTCGAGAGGCTGGTGATGCCTTTTGTCGTTTAGCTGCTGCTGCGCGTACCGCGGGAATTGATTTGAGAATCGCTTCGGGCTATCGAGATTACGGCCGTCAGCTGGCGATCTTCAACGCAAAGGCCAGGGGTGAGCGCCCGGTTCTTTCCAGCAGTGGTGTTTGTTTGAAACGAAATGATCACGATGATTTGACTTGGTTGAGGGCTATTTTGCGCTATTCAGCCTTGCCGGGCCTTTCACGGCATCATTGGGGAACGGATTTTGATGTGTGGGATGCCGCCGCGGTGCCGGAAGATTACAGCCTCGGCTTGGTGACCGCCGAGTATCTCTCAGGTGGTCCCTTCCACCACTTAAACACCTGGCTGAGTGAGCGCGAGGCGCGTAATCAAAGCGAGGATTTTTTTAGACCTTATGCCACAGACAGGGGCGGGGTCGCCCCCGAGCCCTGGCACATCAGTCATCGCGGGGCGAGGCCCCGGGCGTCAATTCCTGAGCAGTGTGAGACGCTTTCCACGCTCTGGCGTGAGGGGACTCTGCCCGGCGTCGATCAGATTTTTCCGCCCATGGAATTGGCCTCGCTTGTGCTGGCGAATCTGGGCGAGTTGGTCGAGCGCTATGTCGTCATTGCCGACCCCTAAAGAGCCAGTCTGTCATAGCGTTACGCGAGCCCGATCCCGCCGTTGGCTCACACAGATACCGTGCTGTGAGGTTTTTAGTCGGTCTGGCGAAGCAGGGCGCCGTAGTGGGTTTCATAGTCGGCTCTTGCGGCCTCAATAACTTTCAGCGCCTCCGATCGACCGTAAACATGATCTACCCGGATATTGATGTCTTTGCCAGGGACCATCTTGTAGGTGGAAAAGTAGTGCTGTAACCGCTCGGTTTTGATCGGGGGCAAGTCGGTAATATCATCGACGCCGCCCCAAATATTATCGCCTTCGAGGACAGCGATGATCTTATCGTCCGCCTCGCCGCCATCGATCATTTGAATGCCACCAACGACCCGCGCGTTCAGCAGGATGTCAGCTCGGGTGATAAGCCGCTCTGAAAACACACAGATATCCAGCGGGTCTCCGTCTGCCACCTCCGCGTGTTCGCATCGCTTGGCGACTTCTTCCGCGCAGTAGGTTCTGGGAATGAATCCGTACAGCGCCGGCGGCGTCGCCGTTGTTCGCTGAGGTCGGTCGACGACAAGAAACCCCGTATTTTTATCGAGCTCGTACTTTACGGTATCGCTGGGAAGCATCTCGATATACGCCTGAACGGTCCCTGACTCAGCGCCGCCGTCGGGGAACGGCTCCAGTCCGTGCCACGGATGGCGTCTGTAGGCTGAAAAAGGTTCGTCGCGATACATCCTATCGTCTCCAGTCAGGGTCGGGGTGAGTTGTCTTGGTCCGATCAGCGTGCGAACTGTCGGAGGTGCGGGATTCTAAGGTAACCCGGGGTTTACGGCCAATGAAGATCGGTGGATTTGCCGCATTCCTGCCACTAAAAAGGTGGCAGGCGCTTGGGAATGAGTTGATTCTTGAGCTGAACGTATTGGGGAAGTCCGAGGTGGTAGTCGGGGTAGGCCTCGCCCTGGATGAGGGGCTCGAAGTAACGGCGCGCTGTCTCTGTGATGCCGAAGCCATCCCGGGTAATGAAGCGCCGCGGCATTTTTTTCTCGCGGTTGGCCACCTTGCGAAGGTCTGCCTCGATGATCTCCCAGCGATAACGGGCGCCGGCCTTTCGGTGAATTGCAGGCATGACACCATTCTTGCCTGCTAGCGCCATTTCTACCGCGGCTTTACCGACGGCATAAGCTTGATCAACATCGACCTGGCTGGCGATGTGTCGCGCGGCACGCTGGAGGTAGTCAGAGACGGCCCAGTGATATTTGTAGCCCAACTCGGAGTTGATCATTGCCGCAAGGGTGGGTGCGACGCCGCCGAGCTGAGCGTGACCAAAAGCATCTCTCACACCGCTGTCACTCAGAAATCTGCCATCTGCGGTTTGCGCACCCTCCGAGGCGACAATAACGCAGTAACCGACCCGCTCTACCGTTGATTTCACCTTGCTCAGAAAGGCCGCGCGGTCGAAGGCGATCTCAGGGAACAGAATGACATGCGGCGCTTCGCCTCGCTGATTTGCTGCCAAGCCAGCGGCTCCGGCGATCCACCCCGCATGACGCCCCATCACCTCAAGAATGAAAACCTTGGTGGAGGTTTCACACATAGAGGCCACGTCCATGGCGGCTTCTCGCGTCGAGATGGCAACGTATTTAGCTACCGAACCAAATCCGGGGCTGTTATCTGTGATTGGTAGGTCATTATCAATGGTTTTTGGCACGTGGATGGCTGTCAGGTCATACCCCATGGTCTTCGATAGCTGGGACACTTTGAGGCATGTATCGGCGGAATCGCCACCGCCGTTGTAGAAAAAATAACGAATGTTGTGCGCCTTAAATACGTCGATTAAGCGCGCATACTCGACGCGATTTTCGTCAATACTCCTAAGTTTGTACCGACAGGATCCAAAGGCGCCCGAGGGAGTGGAGGCGAGGCCGCGAATGGCCCGATCGGACTCTTTGGAGGTATCAATTAATTCCTCGTGCAGGGCGCCGAGGATACCGTTGCGGCCGGCATAAAGCTTGCCGATCTGTTGCTTGTGGTGCCTGGCGGTTTCAATGACGCCGCAGGCCGAGGCGTTGATTACAGCGGTGACTCCACCACTTTGGGCGTAGAAAGCATTGGCTTTTGACATGCGGCGTTCTCTTGGGGGGGTAAACACTCAGCAGCGAGATACGTTAGACGCGAATTAAGTGAGATGCAAACCCCGGCGCTCAGTGCTGACATGATAAGCTCAAGGTCTCAGCCGAGAGAGCTTCTGAGTGGCACAGCACATACACATTTTGGGGATTTGCGGCACGTTCATGGGTGGGCTTGCCCTGCTTGCCAGAGAGCTCGGCTATCGAGTCACTGGCTCAGATGCCAACGTTTACCCGCCGATGAGTACCCAATTGGAGTCTGCTGGCATTGAACTCATGGAAGGCTATTCTGCGGACAATCTGGGAACCCGACCCGACCTCGTGGTGATCGGGAATGCGTTGTCCCGCGGTAATCCGGAGGTTGAGGCCATTTTGGATCAGGGGCTGCCCTACATCTCGGGGCCGCAGTGGCTCGGTGAGCACGTCTTGCAGGGCCGCTGGGTGCTGGCAGTATCGGGGACCCACGGCAAGACGTCTACCGCTAGCCTGCTAGCCTGGTTGCTTGATCAGGCCCACTTGGCGCCAGGGTTTTTGATCGGCGGCGTGCCTCAAAACTTCGGGCTGTCTGCCCGGCTCGGTGAATCCGATTTTTTTGTGATTGAAGCCGATGAATATGACACTGCGTTTTTTGATAAACGATCAAAATTTGTCCATTACCGGCCTCGCACCTTGGTTATCGGCAACCTGGAGTTTGATCACGCCGATATTTTTCCTGATCTGGCTGCCATAGAGACGCAGTTTCATCACTTGATTCGCTGTGTGCCGGTTTCGGGGCTGATTATAAGACCCGCGGGCGAGGCGATTGATCGCGTGATTGCCCGGGGCTGCTGGACGCCTCAGCAAACGCTTGGCGGCGGGAGCGACAACGATTGGGTGATCAACAAAAATCAGCCTGATGGCACTGACTTCTCTATTGAAGACCCCTCAGGTGACATCACCGACTTTAATTGGTCACAGCTAGGCGACCATAATCTGAGTAACGCCTGTGCGGCCATTGCCGCGGCTCATCATGTTGGCGTGCCGGTAAAGAAGAGTGTCGATGCCATCGCTTCTTTTCAGGGAGTCAAACGCCGCCTGGAATTGAGGGGTTGCCCAAACGGCGTGGCTGTCTACGATGACTTCGCACATCATCCGACTGCGATCCAAAGTACTCTCGAAGCGGTTCGGCGCCATCAACCCGGAACACGCCTTATCGCCGTCATAGAGCCGAGGTCAAACACGATGCGTATGGGTGTGCATGCGGATCGATTGGCGGCTGCCACAGAGTCGGCGGATCAGGTATTTTGGTATCAGCCATCCGGGTTACCTTGGGCGGTTGATAAGGTGATAGAGGCCGCTACCAAGCCAACGCAGGTACTTGGAAGCATTGAGGAGCTCGTGGTGGCGACTGCCGGGGCTGCATCCCCCGGCGATGCAATCGTTATTATGAGTAATGGGGGTTTTGATCGATTCCATGAGCGTTTGCTCGCCTATCTGGAGGCGCATTAAGCCCCCCATTTCCCGGAGACCGGCATGGTTGATTTGTACAAACGATTAGTTGTGGATCGAGCCATACCCCTGTTGGTGTTGCTGAGCCTGCTCGGCCTTGCCGCCCTTAGCCAAGTCGATAAAACGCGGCTCGATGCGTCCTCCGATGCGCTTTTGCTTCAGGGAGACCCCGACTTAGCCTACTTCCGTGAAACCAATAAAAACTATTCCTCCAGCGAGTTCCTGATACTAACCTGGCAGCCTCCCGGGGCTTTGCTGTCCCCCGATTCCCTAGAGCCTCTAAAAGGGATGGCCGATGAACTGCTGCGAATTCCCGGTGTTCAGGGTGTCACAAGTTTGCTCGACGTGCCGCTGCTTGAAAGCCCCCCACTATCACTCTCCGATCTCGCTAAAGCCGACGCTTTACCCACCTTGTCCGATCCAGAGGTTGACCGCTCGCTGGCTTTTGACGAGCTGACCACCAGCCCGGTGTATCGAAATCTGCTGGTCGGAGAATCCGGTGATGTCACGGCAGTGCAGGTAACGCTGGAGAGCAACCCGCTGTTACAGACTTTGTTAGATGAGCGCGAGTTGTTGCGTTCGCAAGAACGAAGTGGGGATATTGGTGATGCAAGGACTCGATTGGCCGAGGTCGAGACGGCCTACGATGCATTGGTAGCCGCGGAGAGCGACGAGCGCGCAGCGGTTGTTGCCGCGGTAAGGGCCGTCGCCGATCGTTATCGACCCTACGCCGAAATCTTTGTTGGCGGTGTCCCCATGATTGCGGCCGACATGATCGCGTTTGTAAAAGCCGACCTTGTAACTTTTGGAGCGGCGATACTAGGCATTATGATGTTGGTGCTGGCAGTTATTTTTAAAGACTGGCGCTGGGTTGTTGCCCCCTTGATCAACTGCTCCCTGACAGCCACTCTCATGCTGGGATTTTTGGCGTGGATAGATTGGCGTATGACCGTCATAAGCTCCAATTTTGTCGCGGTACTGCTCATCGTTGTCCTGTCACTGTCGCTCCATTTGATCGTACGTTATCGGGAACTTGAACGTGTCTCTCCCGCCCAGCAACGCGGGGAGCGCGCGGCAGAGGCGGCTCGGCTGATGGCTATTCCCTGTCTTTATACCGCGCTCACCACGCTTGTGGCGTTTGCGTCACTCCTGGTTGCCGGCATTCAGCCAGTTATCGATTTTGGACTGATGATGAGTCTCGGTATTGTCGTGGGCTTTTTGTGCACCTTTTTGGTGGTGCCGAGCCTAATGGCAGTACTGCCTGAGCCTGCAGGCAAGCGTACCGTTACGACTGAGCGTGCCATGACGCTGGTGTTCTCCGGATGGGTCGAGCGCTATGGCAATGGTGTTCTCGGCATCACCGCGATGCTTGCAGTTGCCACGGCGGTGGGTATTTCTCGGCTGGAAGTGGAAAATCGTTTTATCGATTACTTCAAAGACAGCACCGAAATCTATCAGGGTATGGAACTTCTTGATTCAAAGCTTGGTGGCACCATTCCACTCGATATTATTCTTTATGCGCCTGCCCCGGGGCTATCAGCCGACGACGCGACCCCAGCCGGTGCTTCGTCGACGGCAATGGCTAACGGAGAGTCGCAGGTGTTTACGTCCGAAGGTTTGGATGAGGATCCTTTCTCGGATGAGTTTTTGGAAGACGATCCCTTTGGCGGTGCCGATATTTTTGCCAGCGACAGCAGTAGCCGTCCTGCGTTTTGGTTTACACCCGGCGGTCGGCAACTACTTGATCGGGCCCACCAGCTGGTCGACGCCCGTGAGGAAACAGGCAAAGTGCTGTCGTTATCCACCGCGTTTAAAGTGATGGATGGGCTTTATGGCGCACCGCTGGGTGCGATTGAATTGGCGCTGATCGAGAACAGCATGCCTGAGGACGTGAATGACACATTGGTTTCTCCTTACTTCAATGCCGATGCGGATCAAGCGAGGATATCGGTGCGTGCTATGGAAACCAGCAAGGCCTTGCGGCGAGATCAATTTTTGCGGGAGTTGCGTCAGACGCTAATTGCAGAGCTTGCTATAGAGCCCGAGCGTGTGCAGTTCACGTCCTTACTTGTGCTCTACAACAACGTCCTGCAGAGTTTGTTCAAGTCACAAATTCTGACGCTAGCAGTGGTCTTCCTCGCTATTGGTGCAATGTTTTGGGTGTTGTTTCGTTCTTTGTCGCTGGCCCTGCTGGCCCTGGCCCCCAACCTGTTGGCCGCGGGGTTAGTGTTGGGGATCATGGGGCTTGCGGGTATCCCCCTCGATATCATGACTATTACGATTGCAGCGATCGTTGTGGGTATTGGTGTTGATGACTGCATTCACTATATTTATCGCTTTCGGGAAGAATTTGACGTGGACAAAAACTATCGTGCAGCGATGCACCGAAGTCACGGCAGTATTGGTCGAGCGATGTACTACACCACTCTCACCGTCATGGTGGGTTTTTCGCTGCTAACCCTGTCTAACTTTAATCCCAGTCTCTATTTTGGTGTGCTAACAGACATAGCGATGATGGCAGCGGTAGCCGGCGCCTTGTTGTTGCTGCCCAAACTGCTTTTAGTATT
>CBFHQV010000087.1:0-9207 GCA_965658055.1 Luminiphilus sp.
AGCAGCGTGGTGTGCATATCGAGATCCGTTTGCAATCTGTTGATGCTAGAGTATATTTTAGGTTTAAAATATTCGCTAGTGTCTAACGCCATCGCAAGGCGATAAACTGCGTGTCATCAGCGTCGAGCTGACGCTACAAGGCTTGGGAGGGCCTGCGTTATGAGTAACCCGCTTTTAGAGGTAGCCGCCGATCTGTTATCTGGCGCCATCAAGGTGGTGGATTTGAGTGTGACGTTAAATCCCAATACCCCCATTCTTCAGCTGCCCGAGGAGTTTGGCTGGAAGAACGCTTGGCCCTTTAGCATGGAAGAGATTTCTCGCTATGACGAGCGCGGTCCCGCGTGGTATTGGAACAACATTAAGTGTGGTGAACATACCGGTACACATTTTGATGCGCCGATTCACTGGGTGACGGGTAAAGATCACGAAAATCACGCGACGGATACCTTGCCGCCGGCTACTTTTGTGGCGCCCTGTGTTGTGATTGATGCGTCTGCCGAGACGGCTGCCGATGAGGATTTTCTCCTGACACGAGACTATCTGGAGCAGTGGGAAGCAACCTACGGCCAGATTCCTCAACGGTCTTGGGTGCTCTACCGAACCGATTGGTCCAAGCGCAGCGACCCCGACGCCTTTCTGAATAGACGAGAAGACGGTAACCACAGTCCCGGTTGGGACCCCGCTGCGATTACCTTTCTCGCAGAAGAGCGCGACGTGACTGGCGTTGGCACTGAAACAGTGGGCACGGACGCCGGTCAGGCCGCCGCGCAGGATCCCATGTTCCCCTGTCACAACCTGATGCACGGGGCCAACAAATGCGGACTGGCCAGTCTGTGCAATTTGGATCAATTGCCCCCAACCGGTGCCATTCTGATTGCGGCACCACTGAAAATTCAAAATGGCTCTGGCAGCCCTTGCCGAGTCATTGCGTTGGTGCCGAAGGCGGGCTGAGTCAGGTCAATAACGCACAAATTTTGGGGGAAGACAGGGCTTATGGCGGAACGCTCCTTCGTCGAAGAAGTGAAGAAACTCCGAGCGGGTGAGGGTGATGTATTTAAGGGCGAGGGAATTCTCGCCATCACCAAAGCACTGCTGCAGTCGGGGGTATCCTATGTGGGCGGCTACCAGGGGTCGCCGATCAGCCACCTCATGGACGTGCTCAATGATGCGCAAGATATTCTCGGCGAACTGGGCGTGCACTTTGAAGCCAGTGGTTCTGAGGCGACGGCCGCCGCCATGTTATCGGCCTCGATTAATTATCCGCTTCGCGGTGCTGTCACCTGGAAGTCCACCGTCGGGACCAATGTGGCATCCGATGCTCTGTCTAATCTAGCGTCGGCAGGGGTTACAGGCGGTGCGATGGTGATCGTTGGGGAGGACTACGGTGAAGGCTCCAGTATCATGCAGGAGCGCAGCTACGCGTTTGCGATGAAGGCCCAAATGTGGCTGCTCGATCCGCGCCCAAATCTCACCAGCATTGTCGATATGGTGGAAAAAGGCTTCGAGCTTTCAGAGGCGTCCAATACGCCTATCTTCTATATGATGCGGATTCGCGGTTGCCACGTCACCGGTGAATTTGAAGCTAGAGCAAACGTGGCACCTGCGTTCAGCAATAAAACCCCGGTCGTTCCCTTTCGCGAGCCCGAAAAAATTATCTTGCCGCCTTTCGTTTACGCCCAAGAGCGAGAAAAGATCGCTCAGCGCTTGCCCGCTGCAGTTGACTTTATCAAGACGCATCGGTTGAACGAGGTGTTTCCGGGTCGCTATGAGCAGCTGGGCATTATCACCTGCGGAGGGTCCTATAACACCGTTATCCGGGCACTTGAACGTCAGGGTCTGGCGGATGTTTACGGTACTAGCGAAATTCCAATTTATTGCCTCAATGTTGCCTATCCGTTAATACCCGATGAGTTAGTCGAGTTCTGTGTGGGCAAGCAGCAGGTGCTGGTGCTCGAAGAAGGTCAGCCCGAGTACATTGAGCAGGGGATTCAGACGATTCTTCGACGGCGGGACGTCCAGACACGCGTCTTTGGCAAAGACATCATGCCTATGGCCGGTGAGTACACTGGACAGGTGATGCTCCAGGGCGTCACGACTTTTATTGAGGCGTGCCCGGGCGAGCCGATTCCACTCAGGCTAGGTGCCTCAGCCGTCGCCGCGTTGGAAACCCCGCTGAGCGATGAAGATATAGCGGAGCTCATGGTCTCGCTCCCCCCAAGGCCAGCAGGGCTCTGTACGGGGTGCCCAGAACGCCCACTTTTTTCGGCGATTAAACAACTCCAGGCGGAGCTGGGTCCCTTTCATATTTCCTCTGATATTGGTTGTCACTCCTTTGCGACCGCCGCGCCCTTTAATCTGGGTAACACGATTATGGGCTATGGACTGTCTTTGGCGAGTTCTTCGGGGGTCCGACATGCCTTACCGCATAAAGCCATTAGCATCATGGGGGATGGCGGATTTTGGCATAACGGGTTGACCAGCGGAGTTACCAGTGCGGTGTTCAACGGCCACGACGGCTTGCTGATTGTCATCGACAATGGCTATTCGGCAGCGACCGGCGGGCAAGACATTCCCTCTTTGGTTGAACCTAATCTGATCGCGACAACGCTTGATGCAAAACGTCCAAAAAGAGAGCAATGGCAGCCAATAGAGGACGCTTGTCGCGGAGCCGGCGTGAAGTGGTTGCGCACAGTAAGCACATACAATATCGAGGCAATGAAAGAGACACTGCGGGCTGCGCTGAGCTCTGATGAGCCTGGCTTAAAAGTCATTATTGCAGAGGGCGAGTGCATGCTTAATCGGCAGCGTCGGATCAAGCCGATGATCAAGCAGGCGATTAACAGCGGCAAACGTGTGGAGAAGGCGCGGTTTTACATCGATCCTGAAACCTGTACTGGCGATCACGGATGCATTCGAATTTCGGGCTGCCCATCGCTGACGATAAAGGAAAATCCAGACCCTTTGAGGCTTGATCCGGTTTCCTATGTTGATAACAGCTGTGTCGGCTGTGGCGTATGTGGGACCAATGCGCACTCGGCGGTTTTATGCCCTTCCTTTGCGCGGATCAATGTCCTTCACAACCCTAATGGGTGGGATCGTTTGCTCGATCGAGTTCGCAGAGGCGTTCGCGGCTGGTTTGGTAGGCGAGAACAGCGGCGGCTCGAACGCTCCAGCTTATGAGTGACGCCCCCAAAACAATTAATCTGCTCATCGCAGCGCTGGGCGGTGAGGGTGGTGGCGTACTCACTAATTGGTTGATCGATATCGCCGATGCTTGCGGCTGGCATTGCCAGAGCACCTCCCTCGCTGGGGTCGCACAGCGGACGGGGGCGACGATTTATTATCTGGAATTCATGCGACGTGATGGTGACAACCGTCGTCCGGTGATGAGTCTTTTCCCCGCCCAAGGCGATATCGACATTGCCCTGACTTCTGAGATTGCCGAGGCCGGTCGTATGGTCAGTCGTGGATTCATCTCGCCCGATAGAACGACGTTAATATCCTCGGATCACCGAGTTTTCGGGATTACGGAAAAAACCCACACGGGGGATGGCACTGCAGACCGGGATCTTATTTTGGCGATGAGTGCACGTTACGCAAAGCGCTTTATTCATTTCGATATGGCAGAGCTGGTCAAGCGCCACGGCACGGTTATTTCTGCGGGTATGCTGGGCGCGCTTGCCGGCTCGGGTGTGCTGCCTTTTGAGCGTCAGGCTTATGAAAAAGCGCTACAAAGCGGCGGCGGCGCAACAGCTAATCTCAGCGCCTTTTCAGACGCGTATGAGCGAGCCGCGCGGGGTGGCGTAGGGGTGGTAGATCCGGCGATCACTCCCGAGAAAGAGGCTGGGTTTGTGTTGCCCGAGCCAAGGACAGATGCGGGCCGGGCACTATTGCCAATCATTGCGAGTTTGCCGGCTCCTATTCAGGAAGTGGTTTACTATGGCGCGCAAAAGCTGGTTGATTTTCAGGACACGGCCTACGCGATGACCTATTTGCAAACTGTCGAGGGCCTGCTCGCCCTTGATGCTCCTGAATCGAGTTATGAATCAACCCGCGAGGCGGCACGATGGCTGGCTTTGTGGATGGCGTTCGAGGATATTCCTCGGGTCGCGCAGCTCAAGCTGCGTCCCTCGAGAGATGACAGTTTGCGTCAAGAGGCGGGAATTGGCGCTACGGAACCGATGAAAGTCAGTGAGTATTTTCATCCGAGAGTGGAGGAGGTCGCATCACTTCTGCCCAGAAGGATCGGCGAGGCCTTGTTGCGCTCTAGGGTCATGAGGAAGCTGGTAAACAGTGCCCTTGGTGCACGTCAGCTCCGGACCGACACTATCGTGGTGACGTTGGTGCTGCGCGCCATGGCAGCCTTGCGCCACGTGCGGCGCCACACCCTGGGTTATCATCATGAGTGGCGCATGATCACCGCTTGGCTTGACGCCATTCGCAATGCTCCTGATCCTGAAGTTGCCCGGGCGCTAATCGACTGTGGGGGCATGGTGAAGGGCTACGGATCCACCCGCCACAGAACAACCTCCCGCTTGATGCTCATTGTGGATAAGGTTGCGACTGGCAAAGTCACCACAGCGCAGGCGATACAAGACCTGCGCAAAGCAGCAATGGCGGGCGAGGAAGAACAACCCTTTCAATCGGCACTTGCGACGCTGAGCCCTTGATGGCTCGCCACCCGTTTATCGAGGGCTGGCGGCGGCTCCTTCCCGGAGTCGCTGTAGCGTTTTTAATCATGCTTGCAGCGACGTTTCTCGCGCAGCGCTATGGCGCTCCCGCAATGCTGTTGGGCCTGCTTCTTGGTATGGCGTTTAATTTTCTCAGTGAGACCCCAAAGGTGTTGCCGGGTATTGACTTTTCGTCGACGCAGATTCTTAGATTTGGCGTTGCATTACTGGGGTTGCGACTCAGCATTGACGACGTGACTTCGCTTGGGTGGGCCGCTGTTGCCATGGTGGTGTTGGCGGTGATTACCACCATGCTGATTGGCGTTGTGCTGGCCCGATTGTTGAGCGTCGAATCGAAAATGGGGGTCCTGACAGGCGGGGCGGTTGGTATTTGTGGAGCTTCCGCTGCCATGGCCATCAGCAGTGTGTTACCCCAAGGGCCTGATACCAAACGACAAACTTTATTCACCGTCATTGGTGTGACCGCCCTTAGCACCGTAGCGATGGTTTTTTATCCGGTTATCGGCAGCTCGTTGTCGCTAAGCGATACCGAGATGGGGTTGTTTGTCGGGGCAACCATTCACGACGTGGCGCAAGTCGTCGGTGCCGGCTATTCGGTCTCCACGGAGGTGGGTGATTTGGGTACGTTTGTGAAGCTACTGCGCGTGGCTATGTTGGTTCCTGTTGTGCTGTTTATTGGCGTCATTGTCAGGTTACGCAGTGACGACGCCAGCCAGACGGGGGTCTCGGCTCCCATTCCCTGGTTTCTCATTGTATTTATAGGCTTATTTATCGCCAACAGCGTCGGGGCAATTCCTCGAGCTATTGCACAGCCTCTCGCCGACTCTGCATCGTTATTTCTGTTGTTGGCCATTGCGGCTTTGGGTGTTCGCACCTCGCTGAGAGAAGTGCTGACGATTGGCATAAAACCCGTGATCTTACTTCTGGGGGAAACGATCTTTCTGGCCTCGGCGGTGTTGGCATATCTGATCTGGCTGGCCTAAGCGGTCGCTTTACGGTGCATTTTGTTTTTTTAAGGTAGTCAATCTCGTCAGCGTTTTGAGAAAAGGAGTGTTCCATGAGAGCGATTTACTACACAACACACGGTGACACGGGGGTTTTGACGAAGGGGGAATTACCGATCCCTCCGATTGAATCCCATCAAGTGCTTGTGCGAGTCGCGGCGGCGGGAGTGAACCCCATCGACCGTCGGCTTCGCGCTGGTGAGCTGCAAGAGTACATAAGCCGGACTTTTCCGGTTGTACCCGGCTGGGATTTTTCGGGCGTGATCACTGCTGTAGGAGAGGAAGTGGCGGACTGGAAAGTCGGTGACGAAGTCGTTGGGCTCGCCTTTAATTGGTCGATACAACACGGCACCTACGCCGAGTTTGTACCGGTGGACGCGACCGCAATAGCAAAAAGCCCTCGGCGCTATCATTCACTGACGGAGCTGCACTTCCCCTTGTTTCGCTAACGGCGTGGCAGTCACTGGCCGAGTACGGTGAAGTGCGTGAGGAGCAGTCGGTGTTCATTCAGGCCGGCGCGGGGGGTATCGGCAGCGTTGCCATCCCCATGGCGAAACACCTCGGCTGCCGTGTTTATACAACCTGTAGCGCTGGCAATAGAGACTATGTGAAGGCGCTAGGCGCCGACGTGGTGATCGATTACAACGTGGAACCCTATGTCGATGCGCTGAGAGAGCACGAGCCAAACGGTGTTAATTTGGTGCTAGAGACCTTATATGGCGATGACATTTCCCTGAATGCCATTGGCCTTGCCAAGAATGGTGGCGCGGTGGTGTTTATGAATAACGAGCCGCCGGCGGTCTCCGAGATTGATGAGCGAAGCTTGCGCAGTACGTTTCTTCATCATCGCGCTGATGGGGCCATGCTCGCTGAGCTTATGGCAAAGTACCAACATGCAGAACTTCCTGTCCCTCCGGTAGAGGTCATGCCACTGGCAGACGCACGGGAAGCCCACCGGCGTTCGGAAAGCGGCCGCACCCGGGGTAAGATCGTGTTGCAGGTTGCAACCGACCTTTAAGGTTCTAACACGATTTCGAGTAAAGCGAGCTTGCGGTCATGTCGGTGCTCGTTCCGCGAGAATATCGATTTCAAAAGACAGAACTTTGCTGCCGTTTTGGTTAAAAGCCTCGTTGCGGCTTCGGATCACTCCCCACTTATCCCGAATGACCTTACTGGATTTGTCGATTATCTCGTAGGTGTAGGTGACGGTGTGCCCGGGTCTCACAGGTTCAAACCACTCCATCGCTTGTACTGAGATTCCAGCGCCATTTCGCCGGCCATCGTTGACTCCCTGTGCGTAGACCTCCATGTAATCGACCATTTTGCGCATCCACATGGCACACACGTGCCAGGGGGCTGCGACCAGGCCTCCCCATCGAAGTGCACGGGCGGCATCTGGATCTGTGAATTCAGTTGACTGCGCATAGAGTCGCGCAAAGGCCACCATCTCGAGTTCGGAGAAGGTGTGGCTTCCAAAGACATGAAACTCGCCCACCGGCAAATCTTCAAACCAGCGATTTCTTAGATAGAGGTTACTCATGCTCCCGACTCCACAGCGAAAACGGCGGTGATTTCCGCTACCAGCGATTCATCGGGGCCAAACACAGAGATCTCTGCGGTTTGGCTGTCACAGCCCGGGACCATCGAGCCCGACTTTCTATCGCCCAGCGTAATAGCGGTGGATATTGACTGATCGACAAAGGTTGGCTTGCGCCAGGTCAAGCTGGGCACGCCGGTCAGCATGACCGGACGCACTCCCTCCGCTGTGAGCGCTTCGGTCACCAGCTGTGTTGCCAGGGCAGCTACCTGCCAGCCGCTGGCGCATAATCCACCAAAAATGGACGCATCGCCGGCGGCCGTATCAAGATGGTAGGGCTGTGGATCAAAGGCCTGGGCAAACTCAATAATTTCCTGCTGCGAAAGGGATCGTGCTTGGCTTTTCATTGGGGGTGACTCTTGTTACTTCGAGAATTGGGATTTTGAAGCGTCTAGTCTACCTTGAAATGACGTCGGCGGTGGTGTGAGCCGTGCAGCCTCATCCCGATTGATTGAGGTACGAGATCACTACAGGACTTTGCTCGGCAGTCGGGAGAAATCCAACTGTGTCATGGGGTGCGCGATAGCACGACGAGGTGGCCTCGTGAGACACTTGGGCAATGATGGTGTTCATAAAAAAGTAGGGGAATCCAATGAGTCTGAGTTTCTATGATTGTAGTGTGGCCAGTTTTTTACAAACTTTAGGCGGGGTCAAAAACGCCATGGAACGCGGCGTCTCGTGTGCCTCCGAGTCGGGGCTGGATTTGGAGGCCCTGGTTAATTTCAGTCTTCACGAAGATATGTTGCCCTTTTCCTTCCAGGTCATTTCGGTTTGGCACCACTCTCTGGGTGCGATGAAGGGACTTTCGGCGGGGTTATTTGAGCCACCGCCCAAGCTTGGCGATTTAAGCTATGTGGAGTTGATGGGGCTCGTCGATGAAGCCATCGATTTTTGTTCGGGGTTAGATGCGTCGGTGGTGAATGACCTGGGTGGGCGTCCCATGCTTTTTAAGATGGGTAAGATGGAGCTGCCGTTTACCACGGAAAGCTTTTTGTTGTCTTTCTCACTGCCCAATTTCTATTTTCATGCAACGACAACCTATAGCATCCTTCGACACCATGGCGTACCGCTGGGCAAGCTGGATTATCTGGGTAACCTCCGAATGAGCACCTGAAAAGCTGAGGCCGTTAAAAGAGTTCAGCGCGCCTCGTGATTAAGCCGGGTCTGGCGGGCGATGATGGTGGTTTGTACCTCGCTAGCGCCCTCATAAATGCGTAGCGCCCGGATATCCCGATACAGAGATTCGACGATATAGCCTTTGGTAACCCCTTTTCCGCCGTGTAATTGGACTGCCGTGTCAATGACTTGCTGCGCCGTTTCTGTTGCGTGATATTTCGCCATGGCCGCTTCTCGAGTAACACGATCGGCCGCACAGTCTTTGGTCCAGGCAGCGCGGTAAACGAGGAGGGCACTGGCGTCGACGCCCAGCGCCATCTCACCTATCTTGGCCTGCACGAGCTGCAAGTCATCAAGTTTGCCACCAAAAATGTTCCGCGATGCAGTGTATTCAAGGGTTTCATCGAGAGCTCTTCGCGCCATGCCCAGTGCAGCGGCCGCGACCGTTGATCGAAAGACGTCGAGGGTTGCCATGGCGATGCCGAAGCCTCGACCCTCGTCACCGACTCGCTGTACGTCGCTGATCCGACAATCCTTGAATTCGAGCGTGCCAAGTGGGTGTGGTGCTACCAGATCAATGCGTTCGGTAACGTCAAATCCCGGGGTGCCGGCCTCGACAATAAAGCAGCTTATGCCCTTGGCGCCGCCACTGTCATCGGTGCGCGCGAACACCGTATAAAAATCCGCGATACCTGCATTGGATATCCAGGTCTTGCAACCGTTGAGTACCCAATGGTCGCCGTCCTGCGTCGCGCGACATTCCATGGCGGCCACATCAGAGCCGGCGTTTGGTTCGGAC
>CBFHQV010000088.1:0-8660 GCA_965658055.1 Luminiphilus sp.
CCTTGAAGGTCTCGGCGAAAGTGGGCACGACTTTCACCAGCAAAATACCGGTGACCACAATCGCGACAACGATCACCGCAATGGGATAGGTCATGGCTTTTTTGATTTTGGCGCGCAGGGCTTCAGTTTTTTCCTTATAGGTCGCGACGCGATCGAGCATGATTTCCAGCGTGCCCGAGTCCTCGCCCGAGCCCACCAGAGAACAAAACAGGTCGTCAAAATATTTGGGGTGTTTTGCCAGCGAAGCCGCCAGACCACCCCCCGCGGCAACGTCGTTTTTAATATCCGTCACCAGAGTTCGCATGGCCTCGTTTTCAAGCCCCTCAGCGACGATATCAAAGCTTTGTACCAAGGGGACGCCGGCCTTCATCATGGTCGCCATTTGACGGGTGAAGATGGCGATATCCGAGGACTTGATCTTTTTACCGCCGAGGGAAAACAGGGGCTTGGCTTTGCGCTTTACTGTCTTGGCGCTGATGCCTTGTTTTCGCAACTGGGCTTTTGCCAGCGCTTGTGAGGCGGCGACGATCTCGCCCTGATTTTTGCGCCCGTTTTTATCGAGCCCGGTCCAGACAAATGTATTTTGTGCCGCCATACCTTCCTTGGTCTCCGACTGTTAGTCTGTGGTCACGCGACTTATTTCGTCAAGGCTGATCAACCCTGCTGCCGCCTTGTGCAGCGCGGAGAGTCGCAGGTCGTGAAAGCCCTCTTTGCGCGCTTGTTCACTTAGCGCCAATGAGTTTCCGCCATCCATAATTAAATTGGCAAGGCCCTTGGTAATCTTGACGACTTCGTAGATACCCACCCGTCCCTTGAAGCCATCTTTGCAGGCCGAGCAGCCCACCGCGCGCTTGATGGTAGCGGTCTCGAGCATCTCTTCGGTGAACCCCAGTTCGAGAAGTGCCTCGATGGGAACATCGGTCTCGGGAATGCTGCATTGCTTGCACAGACGCCGGGCCAAACGCTGGGCAATAATTAACGAGACCGAAGAGGCAATGTTAAAAGCGGGTACGCCCATATTCATCAGTCGGGTGATGGTCTCCGCTGCGCTGTTGGTGTGCAAGGTCGATAGCACCAAGTGACCGGTTTGAGCCGCTTTGATTGCGATCTCCGCGGTCTCGAGATCTCGAATCTCACCGACCATGATGATGTCCGGATCCTGGCGCAAAAACGAGCGCAGGGCTTCGGCAAAGTTCAGCCCTACTTTATTGTTCACCAATACCTGGTTGATGCCTTGCATATTGATTTCCACGGGGTCCTCCGCCGTGGAAATATTGCGCTCGGGGGTATTCAAAATTCCCAGCCCCGTATAGAGCGAGACGGTTTTACCTGAGCCAGTTGGGCCAGTCACCAGAATCATGCCCTGGGGTTTCGAGAGGGCATCCATGTAAAGGGCTTTTTGCTCCTCCTCGTACCCCAGCGCGTCAATGCCCATCTGCGCCGAGGAAGGGTCCAAAATACGCAACACGATTTTTTCCCCGAACATGGTGGGGAGGGTGTTGACCCGAAAATCGATGGCGCGATTTTTGGACAGCTTCATTTGAATACGACCGTCCTGGGGGATCCGCCGTTCGGAGATGTCCATTTGGGACATCACTTTGAGTCGAGCGGATAGGCGCGGTGACAGACTGCGCGGCGGACTCGCCACCTCGCGCAGAATACCGTCGGTCCTGAAGCGAATACGATAGTCCTTCTCGTAGGGCTCGAAGTGAATATCCGAGGCCCCTTGCTTGATGGCATCGAGCAATACTTTGTTGATAAAGCGAACAATGGGCGTGTCGTCAGCCGCGCTCGGGGCATCCTCATCGGCTTGGGCCTCAGCGCCTTCGGCCATTGTCAGATCAAATTCGCCGTCCTCGCCAAGGTCTCCCATACTCGAGTCGAGGGAATCCTGGTCGTCCAGTAACTCCCCGAGCAATCGTGCCAGGGATTTTTCGTCGACCAATACCGCGTCGGTACCGATGCCCGTCGCAAACTTGAACTCATCGAGGGCTGCAAGATTGGCGGGATCCGATACTGCCACAAATAGCCTATTACCCCGCCGGTACAAAGGCACCGCGTGGTGTTTGGTCATTAATTCTGGTGACACGAGTTTTTCGGGCAGGGCTGATTTATCAACGGCTGACACATCGAGCAGCGGCACACCAAACTCTTGGGACACCAGTTCGGCCAGTTCGTGGCTGTCGACGTCGAGGGATTCCACCAGGTAGCGCACCAACGACATCTTGAGCTTGCTGGCTTCATGCGTGGCATCTGTGGCCTGCTCTTCACTGAGCACGCCATCGCTGACCAGCCGGCCTGCCAAGCCCGACAGTTTGGTCGCGATTTGATTGGATGCGCTGATGTTCACTGTGGAGTCAGCCTCGAGCCCCCGATGGGCATATCCTACGCCAAGTGGGGATAAACTGCACTTTGCAAATCATTGCATCCTGCGGTGCAGAGACGGCGCTATGTTTGAGGAGCTAAGGGTCTTTTACTAACTTAAACGCTATTTAAGTACACGCAAAGAAAGTAGGTCAGCGTGCGCTTCATTCTCACCTTGTAGTGGCATGACTTTTTGGGTAAAAAAACGAGCACATCGCGATGTGCTCGTTTCGGAGGATGCTCAGGGGTTCGCTCAGCAAATCCCTTGAGCAACGCATGTGCCTGCTGTAGTCGTCTCACTCCACTCCTCAATGATTCCATCTGCGTTACCATCTAGTGCAGTTAGGATGTAGGTGTAGGCCGTGCTGCCATCTCCAAAGGTGGCCGCCGACGTCACAGTAATTGCTGGTGAAGTCCAGCTAACAGAGGCGACTTCCGCACCTGCTGCAGCGTCCGTAAGGACGCCTGCCGGTACCGTACATGTTGCTAGCGTACCCTTTCCTGTTTGCATGCAGACGTCAATTGTTTGTCTGACCGGGCCCGCTGCTGCTACCACCTCTGCAAAGCGAGCTTTTTGTGTGTAGCTCTGATAAGCCGGTAACGCAACCGCTGCCAAAATACCGATGATCGCGATTACAATCATGAGTTCGATTAAGGTAAATCCCTTTTGTGTCTTCATGTTTTCTCTCCTTATAACGAAAAAGGCCCGATGGGGCTCCAAGTGTGCAAACCCCCAAAAAGGCGCCACTGCAGTGAGATAAGCATTTTGCGTGCCAACTTTCTTGAGCTGGATGGATAAGAGGCCTGTGAGCCCCTGATTTGGTGCTTATTCTTGTGTTTCGGATAAGGCCAGGCACATTTGGGTGGGCGACTTGTTTGAGGGCCTAGTAAGCAAAGGTTTCCCGCGGGGAAGCTAAAACTGACACAAAACGTCAGTTATGGGCGTTTCAGTTCAGATTAAAGCGGATCTGCGCTCTGCCACCACCTCCATCACCGGATAGCTGGTACTCTCCTGTACCCCGGGCAATTGCATCAGGCTACCCCCCAGAAACTCTCGATAGTCGTTCATATCACGGACCCGGGCTTTGATCAGGTAGTCGAAGTTGCCTGCCACCAGATGGCATTCCTCGACTTCTGGGATGTCCTTGATCGCGTCGGTGAACTCTTGGAAGGAATCTCCCGCAGTGCGCTGCAGGGTGATCTGCACAAACACCACGAGACCCCGTCCCAGCTTGGCGGGGTCTAGCGACGCGTGATAGCCGCGGATATAGCCTTCGCGCTCGAGTCGCTTGACCCGTTCGCCGCAGGGTGTGGTGGTCAGCCCGACCTGCCGCGCGAGCTCAGCAAGACTCATCCGACCGTCCTGCTGCAACAGTTTGAGAATGTGTTTGTCGATGCGGCTCAGTTGATCAGCGCCCATGCCATTGTCCCCCATTGCCTCTGTCTGTGTTTGTATCGGTATCTTTGCCGCGGCCCAGTGGCCCGACGATTGGGCCAATGTGTGCCAGAAGGTTTACCGATAGGGAGTTAGTAACCCAATGGAATATCAAGCCCGCGGCCTCATCGCCGAGCTGGCTATAGCTAGATGATACCCCTATTTAAATAAATTATTTAAGATGAATTAACTATAAATAATGAACAAAAATAGAAAGAACAGCTATTAATAGGGTGTAAACTTCCGACATCAAATCGCTTCGCGGCCGCGACGAGTCGGCCGGTATCATAGGAGTTTCATTATGTTGGTGGGCATTCCTAGGGAAATTAAGAACCACGAGTACCGCATCGGCATGACCCCGGCCGGGGTCCGTGAGTTGGTCAGTCATGGCCATCAGGTATGGGTGGAGAACAACGGGGGCGCGGGCATTGGTTTCTGTAATGCCGATTACGAGGCGGCGGGCGCCCATATCGTTGCCAGTCCCGAGGAGATTTTTGCAAGCGCCGACATGGTGGTTAAGGTCAAGGAGCCTCAACCCAATGAGTGTCGCATGCTGCGTCCGGGACAGCTGCTGTTCACTTACTTGCATCTCGCACCCGACCCCGAGCAAGCCAAATTGCTGTTGGCTTCGGGGGCAACCGCCATTGCCTACGAGACCGTTACCAGCCCGAAAGGAGGATTGCCCTTGCTCGCACCGATGAGCGAAGTGGCGGGGCGGATGTCTATTCAGGCGGGGGCCCATAACCTCGAAAAGGCGCAGGGCGGCAACGGCATGCTCTTGGGTGGTGTACCCGGTGTAGAGCCGGCCCATGTGTTGATTCTGGGTGGCGGCGTGGTGGGTACCAATGCCGCGCGCATGGCCGTTGGCCTCGGTGCTCGCGTGACGCTTCTTGATCGTTCACTGGAGCGCCTGAATCAGTTGGATGAGCTTTTTCAGGGAAGGGTAGTGTGCCTTTACTCAACACAGGATGCGGTCGAGCGCTTCGCGCTGGAGGCGGATCTTGTCATTGGTGCCGTGCTTATTCCCGGTGCCTCGGCGCCTAAGTTAATAACCCGTCACCACATCGCACGGATGAAGCCGGGCGCCGTGGTCGTCGATGTGGCGATTGACCAAGGGGGCTGTTTCGAAACCTCCAAGCCGACGACGCACCAAGAGCCCACCTACGTGGTCGATGACGTGGTCCACTACTGTGTCGCTAACATGCCGGGTGGCGTCGCGCGCACGGCGACCATGGCACTGACCAACGCAACGCTGCCTTTCACGTTGGCGCTGGCCGATAAGGGTTTGCAAGCGCTCAGAGACGATCCGCACCTGTGCAATGGCCTTAATGTGCACCAGGGCCATGTTACCTACGAGGCGGTCGCGCAGGCGCTTAATTTGCCCTACCTGAATCCCGAGCAGGCGCTGACGTCCTTCATGCAAAGCGCCTAATCATGCAAAGCGTCTAATCATGCAAATCGCCCAGGGACGGATGCGCCAGTGTGTACGCTTTTGTTTAGTCCGCGAGGCTTGCTTTAAATTCCCGGCGGCGCTGGTGCAGCAGTGGCTCGGTGTAACCGCTGGGCTGCTCGGTTCCTAAAAACACCAGATCGCAGGCCGCCTGAAACGCGATGCTCGCATCAAAGTCAGGGGCCATCGGGCGGTAGTTGGGGTCGGACTGATTTTGCTCATCCACAACCGCGGCCATGCGCTGCAGGGTTGCCAATACCTGCTCTTGCGTGACCACCCCATGGCGAATCCAGTTGGCCAGGTGTTGGCTTGAAATTCGGAGTGTTGCACGGTCTTCCATAAGCCCTACATCATTGATGTCAGGTACCTTGGAACAACCGACCCCCTGATCAATCCAACGCACCACGTAGCCAAGAATGCCTTGGGCATTGTTGTCGAGCTCGCGCTGAACGCCCGGGGCGTCGAGATCGCTTGCGCCTTTGAGGGGTAATGTCAAAATCTCCTCAAGATTGCGTCGGTGATGGCCCTTGAGATCTGCCTGCACCGCCTGAACATCGACGGCGTGGTAGTGGGTCGCGTGTAGGGTCGCCGCGGTGGGCGAGGGAACCCAGGCACAGTTAGCGCCGGACTGGGGATGACCTATTTTTTGGTCGAGCATATCGGCCATGCGATCGGGCATTGCCCACATGCCTTTACCGATTTGTGCCTTGCCTTGTAGACCGCAGGCTAGGCCCACGTCCACATTCCAGTCTTCGTAAGCGGTAATCCAGCGCTCGGACTTCATGGCGGTCTTGGGGGTGAAGGCGCCCGCTTCCATGCTGGTGTGAATCTCATCGCCGGTGCGATCCAGAAAGCCGGTGTTGATAAAGACCACGCGCTCACGGGCGCGGTTAATGCACTCGGCGAGGTTGACGGTGGTGCGTCGCTCTTCATCCATGATGCCAACTTTGATGGTGTTTTTGGGCAGCTTGAGCGCCTGCTCGACCCGATCAAACAGATCGACGGTGAAGCTCACTTCATCGGGGCCGTGCATTTTCGGTTTCACGATGTAGATGCTACCGCAGCGCGAGTTCTTTATCGGGCCGGTGCTTTTGATGTCGTGCACTCCGCATAGCGCAGTGAACATAGCATCCATAATGCCCTCGGGAATTTCCGCACCCTCTGCGGTGAGGATGGCGTCGTTGGTCATCAGGTGGCCGACGTTTCGGACGAAGAGCAGACTTCGCCCCGGTAAGACCAAGGGGCTGCCATCAATACCGGTAAATTCTCGATCAGGGTTCATGCGGCGGGTGACCGTCGTGCCGCCCTTGGAAAAGCTCTCGGACAGATCGCCTTTCATCAATCCCAACCAGTTGCGATACACCACGACTTTGTCCTCGGCGTCGACCGCGGCTACCGAATCCTCGCAATCCTGAATGGTGGTCAGCGCTGATTCCAAGCACAGGTCCTTGATGCCTGCGGGGTCGGTCGATCCAATGGCGTGCGCTCGATCGATTTGGATTTCGGCGTGCAGTCCGTTGTGGCAGAGCAGAATCGAGTGGGGGGCGTCGGCACTGCCGGTGTAGCCCTTAAGCTGTGAGCTATCTGCGAGGGTGTCGGCGTCGCCTGAGGCGTGGTCGACCCGAAGCGTTCCGTCGTTGATGACATAAGACGATGCCGTAGTGTGGCTGCCCGTCGTGAGGGGGAAGTAGGTGTCGAGGAAGTTTCGCGCCCAGGCGATCACTTTAGCGCCCCGTACTGGGTTGTAGGCGCCGGCGCGGTCAGCGCCATTATCCTCGGGGATGACATCGGTGCCGTAGAGCGCATCGTACAAACTGCCCCACCGGGCGTTGACCGCATTGAGGGCAAAGCGCGCGTTCATCACCGGCACCACCAGCTGGGGGCCTGCAACCTGCGCGATCTCCGCATCCACATTCTCGGTCGTCACCGCAACCGAGGCGGGTTGTGGCAGCAGGTAGCCAATTTCTTCCAAAAACCGCTGATACGCGGCTTGATCTTTGGGTTCACCGGGGTTGTCCCGATGCCAGGAGTCCAGCTGGGCTTGGAAAGCATCGCGGGTGGCCAACAGCGCTTGGTTGCGGGGCATGAAGTCCCTGAGCAGTTCGGACAGCGCGTGCCAAAAATCTTCGGGGCTGACTCCCGTCCCCGGGGCAATCTCGTGGGTCAATAGGTCATGCAAAGCGGCATCGATTTGCAAACCCGCGCAGTGGACGCGTTCGGTCATGGTGCTCTCCAGCGAGGCTTCAGCAGTCAATTACCGGTGTCCCGTCGTGTTACTTGGCGTAAGTCATGGACTTGCCGACTGTGAAGCGGTTTGTTTCCTGTTGTAGGCGGCTCGATGTCAATTCCATCGGCGCCCCGATTAAGGGCGATATTTTGCGGCAGGCCGTATATTAATTAAAGAAATGGCTTTAATAAGGCCTATTGATTAGACGAATAGGGGTCATTCCTTTAAATCCCGGGCAATTTGGGTGATGAGTTGTCGGACCCAGCGATGGGCGGGATTGTGTTGAAGGAGGGGGCTCCAGGCCATTTTGAGTTCCAACGGCGGCACGGTAAAAGGACAGTCCCGCACCACCACCCGCGGATTATCCCGTTTAAGCCAGGTGGCCCGCGTAGGTAGCGTCACAATCAGATCGTTTTGTTCGGCGAGGGTCATGGCGGCCTGGTAGTGGCGGGTGAACACTCGGATATTGCGTTTCTTACCCATGGCATCGAGGGCATGATCCACCCAACCGAGGCGTTGAACGTCGTCGGGATCCACGCCCACACCGACACCCATTCCTGTTTTGCTTACCCAGATGTGATTGGCTGCCAAATAGCTCTCGAGATCGAAGCGCTCGAGGATGGGGTTATCGCGACTCAACAAACAGGCAAAGCTGTCGGTCCACAGGGTGATTTGGTGAAAAGACTGGGGCATTTGATCGAAGCGGTTGATTACCAGGTCGATCTTGCCGCGCTCGACGTCCAGAAAGCTGACGTCGGAAGGGGTCATGACATCGAGGGTCAGCCCCGGTGCGAGTTCACGGAGCTGTTGTAATACTGCCGGGAACAGGGTTGATTCGGCGTAGTCGGAGGCCATAACCCGAATGACCTGCTTGGCATCCATGGGATCGAATTCTGACGTGGGCTGAATCGCTCGCTCGATCCCGGACAGGATATCCCGCACCAAGGGCTCCAGTTCGAGCGCCCGGGCGGTGGGGGTCATGCCGTCGGAGGTTCGCACCAGTAAGGGATCATTGAACAGATCCCTTAGCCGCCGTAGTCCATTGCTCATGGCCGGTTGCGATAAGCCGAGCTGGTTAGCAGCCTGGGTAACATTGCACTCGCGTAGCAACACGTCCAGATACACCAGCAGGTTGAGATCAATGCGGTGTAGTGCTTTCAAGGCCATTCTCCCTGCGAATAGAA
>CBFHQV010000089.1:0-8632 GCA_965658055.1 Luminiphilus sp.
CGACAGCGTTCATCTGCACACACCGGGCGGTGGCCCTACCGGCTTAGTTTTGTCATCAGACGGCACCCGGATGGTCGTTTATGACCGCTTTAATCATGTAATTTCCCTCTGGGACACGGAAGAAGACAAGCTCTTGGTTGAGCAAGCACTGTTCACGCCTGAGCCGGATGAAATAATTCAAGGCAGACGATTTCTTTATGACGCTAGCCTGACGTCGGCGAATGGCACCAGTGCCTGTTCGAGCTGTCACGTATTCGGAGACATGGACCAGCTGGCCTGGAATTTGGGCAACCCCGATGGCGACCTGCAGACAAACTTGAATCCATACGTTGCCAACTCCCCAAGAACAACGCCTTTCTTTCATCCGATGAAAGGTCCCATGGTGACCCAAACCCTGCGCGGTATTGCTGATAGCGGTCCCCAGCATTGGCGCGGTGACCGCATGGGCCAAAACCGAGAAACGGTGAATGGGGAATTGGAGTCACTGGAGGCGGCCGCTTTCAAGGAATTTAACCCCGCCTTTGTGGAGTTACTTGGGCGCGAGGAGCAGCTTTCGCAAGCCGATATGCAGGCGTTTACGGATTTCGCCATGGCGTTAACGCCTCCGCCCAATCCAATACGACAGCTCGATAACTCTCTGACGGCGGATCAGCAGGCGGGTCGGGATATTTATTTCCAAGTTGGCAACATCACAGGATTAGGCAGCTGCAATCACTGCCATACGCTGAACCCGGAGGAAAAACAGTTTGGTACCGGTGGCCTGATGACCTTCGAGGGGGCCGGGGTGGCTGAGAACTTTAAAGTGCCGCATTTTCGTAATGCCTACGCAAAAGTCGGTATGTTCGGCACCTCCGGCAGTCGGAACAGGAATGGGTTTACAGGCGATCAGGTAAAGGGTTTCGGCTATTTGCACGACGGCAGTATTGCGTCCCTGTTGGATTTTTTTGCGGCTGACGCCTTTAATTTTCCCGAGCCCAAAGATGTGAATGTGTCCCACGTCGTGGATTTCGTGATGGCGGCCGACAGCAATATGGCGCCCGTAGTGGGGCAGCAGTTAACGCTGTCAGATAGTGATAATCCGGCACTCGAGCGATTGAATCTCCTCGAAGCCCGGGCGAGTATTACTGCGCCCCTGCCGGAATGTGATCTTATCGCCCGCGGGGTTGTAAACGACCTGCGATTCTCTGCGATCATGACCGAGGGTGGTGAATACCTGTCCAGTCATGGAGCACGATACAGCACTAATCAGTTGCTAACCGCAGTGGCTGAGGGTGGGGTTCTGACCTTTACCTGTGTGCCTCCCGGATCGGGTCAGCGTTTGGCGTTGGATCGGTAGGACTGGGGGGCTCGCCCTTCATCATGGGGTCACACTGGAGCCGATGTGGTCGTTGGGCTGTGTAAATGCTGGCGTATGTGAATTACTTGCTATCGAGTAGAGGATAAAAGCGTGGATCGATTTGCGAACAAGGTTGCTCTTGTCACTGGCGCAGCAGGCGGCATAGGTAGAGCTTGTGCGGTGCAACTGGCGAGGGAGGGCGCCGCGCTGTGTTGCGTTGACTACAACGCCGAGGCGTTGAATGAGACCATCGCGGCCCTCGGTGACACGGACGGTGAAAAATTGGCCCTGACCTGCGATGTCAGGGACGAGGCGCAGGTGGCGGCAACAATCAAACAGTGCGTCGATCATTTTGGCCGTATGGATGTCTTGGTCAATATGGCGGGAACGCTTCGCTTTGATATGGCGGTTGATCTTAAGCTCGAGGATTGGGCCAACGTGCTGGCCATAAACCTCACGGGCACCATGCTGATGTGCAAACATGCGCTGCCACACTTGGAGTCATCCTCGGGAAGTATTGTTAATGCCGCATCCACAGCCGCTCATGCGGGGATTCCCTACGGCATTGCCTACGCTGCCAGCAAGGGTGGTGTCTTGGCGATGACCCGAAGTATCGCCATGGAGTATGCCAAGCGCGGCGTGCGAGCCAACACGGTATCACCGGGCCATATTGCAACGGGTATGACCGACAATATCTCCTTCCCGGAGGAGGCAGACATCGACTTTTTGTTCCAACGCACCCAGTCAATCCTGCCCCCGGCGGATCCCAAAGGCGTCGCATCTATGGTGGCTTTGCTGGCTTCCGAGGAGGCGTTTCATATTACCGGGCAGGACGTGCTGATTGACGGCGGTACTCTGGGTTAGGCCAGATTTAACGCGGGTGAGCGGCTAGGATTGAGGAGATTCGTCAATGACTTTAAGCCTTCAGGCAATTTCGGATCGTTTAGAGCTCGAGGATCTTCTTCACGCCTACACGGATTGTATCGACACCAAGTCCTTCGATGGCTTGCGCGATATTTTTACCGAGGATGCCCATGTCGATTATTCCGCGACGGGCGGCGCGGTGGGTGACCTTGAATCAACGATCCGCTTTCTAAAGGAGGCGCTTACGATATTTCCGGCTACTCAGCACATGATGGGAAATATCCGCCTTAAGATAACGGACGATATTGCGACAGGTCGATCGATTTGCCTCAATCCGATGTGTGTTGATATGGATGGGCGGCAGGAGCAATTTTTTCTTGGGTTCTGGTACGAAGATGAATTCGTTCGAACGCCAAAGGGCTGGCGAATTACACGTCGCCGTCAGGTGGCGAGTTGGCAATTTAATACCCCCGACTTTCTTTTGCCCTCTTCACTGACAAACTGAGCCAGTTGCCTTGCAATATTGTCGTGAGCTGCTTTTAAGAACCGATCCGACGCTGCGAGTTTTGGCGCATCGATGCCCCATACCTGTTAACGTTGGGGACTAATTTGCCGAAGATCAAATTAACCGTGAAAACAAGGTGAAGAAGGATGAATGAGTTTGCTGACAAAGTGGCTGTGGTTACGGGTGGCGCCAGCGGGATTGGGGCGGGCCTCGTTCGCAGCCTGTTAAAAGCGGGCGCGAAAGTGGTGGTAGCAGACGTCGAGGCCACGGCCCTGGAGAAGGCGATAACAGAATTCGCCCAAAGCGGCGGAGAAGTCAGTGGCGTGGTGACAGACGTATCAAATCCAGAGTCTGTAGAGGCGTTGGCGCAGAAAGTGTATGACCAATACGGTGAATGCCATTTGCTTTTTAATAATGCGGGTGTCGCCGCTCCCTCAGCGAATGTCTGGGAAACCACAGCCAACGATTGGACCTGGGTTCATGGCGTTAATGTCATGGGTGTCATGCATGGGATCAGGGCGTTTGTGCCACGCATGATTGAAGGCGGGCAGGAGGGTCATATCATCAATACCTCTTCCGGGGATGGTGGCATTTCGCCGCTGCCCTACCAGTCTGTTTATGCGTCATCCAAGGCGGCGGTGTCCATTATCAGCGAGTGCCTGGCGGCTCAGTTACAAAGTGAGGGCACAAAACTGGCAGCCTCGGTGTTCTATCCCTCTGGCGGTCTGCTCGATACCGGGATATGGACCACTGATCGTAACCGTCCCAAGTCTCTTGCTCGTGAGCGGCCGACCGACCCGATTCCAACGATTCACGACTTTGCAGACGCCGCGAAAGCGGCGGGCATGGAGCTCCAGTTTCAGGACCTTGATGAGCTGGCAGAGTTTGCGCTGGCAGGTATTCGCAACGGTGATTTTGTCATCATGATTGGTTTGGAGGAGGCCGAGCATACGCTGCTGGATCGTGCGAAACGCATCGGACAGGCTGCGTTGCCCATCGACCTCGCCAGCATCCCTAAGCTCTGACGGGATTTGTGCGCAGACCGATAACCCTCAACTTTCAAAAAACGTGAAAATTCACGGCTTTTAGCCGAGGATTGCCGCAAAAAAGGGCACTTTTGGCGCCAAATTTGGCCTGCGAACACGCTATGATGCTCGATCGCTCGGCAGTGTTTGGCTGTTGGGCGGTGCATAAGTCGGGTGCTGTTCCCATGTGCTTTGACTGTTATATGCGGTTTTTTAATCCCCCAAATAGGAGCTTACTCAATGAGATCCATGAAAACTCGCCCCCTATGGCGCGTTTCAGGCCTCGCGTTGGCTGTGGCTTTGGCACAAAGTGCCGTGGCCCAGGACGAAGGTCTGGAAGAAGTTATCGTTACCGGTACCCGCCTGGCGGACCGCTCAGCCTCTGATTCGCCCGTTCCCGTTGATGTCATCACGGGTAGCGAGATGCGTGCCAATGGCTCTACAGACTTGCAGGACATGCTGCGTACTCAGGTGCCTTCATTTGACGTCAATACCCAGCCGATCAGCGATGCGGCGACGATTACCCGTCCGCCGAACCTTCGCGGTCTATCGCCCGATAACGTCTTGGTGCTGGTGAACGGCAAGCGTCGTCATCGCGGATCAATCATTTCGTTCCTGGGTGGCGGTATCTCAGACGGTGCACAGGGTGTCGACATGGCCTCTATCCCGTCGCTTGCGCTCAAGCAGGTTGAAGTCCTGCGTGATGGCGCCTCGTCACAGTATGGTTCTGACGCTATTGCTGGCGTTCTCAACTTTATTCTGCGAGACGATGCAGAAGGCTTTGAAGTTGTGGCCCGTTACGGCTCCACTTACGACAGCGATGGTGACAACTACATGGTCGCCGCTAACCTCGGCCTACCCTTGGGTGACCGCGGTTTTGTCAACATCACCGGTGAAATGCGCGATGTTGAGGGAACAGTGCGATCCGTGAATAGAAACGACACCGCCTATGCGGCTGCTAACGGCTACTCGCCGGTTTCTGATTTCCAGGCGATCAACACCTACACCAGCGAAGTCCCTCAGTATTGGGGTCAACCGGATGTTGAGGACGACGCGAAGATCTTCCTGAACGCAGCGTTTGAAGTAAATGACAACTTGGAGCTCTACGCCTTCGGTAACTATGCCGAGCGATCTGTTACCGGTGGCTTCTTCTACCGTAACGTCGTTGGCGGTCCAAGCGGCCAGCGCGGCGGTGTCTATAAAGGACCAACGGTAGATCCATTGACAGGTATGGCCAGCGATAGCGGCGTTCCATCCGTTCTTGTGGGGGACATGGATGGTGGTAACAGCTGTATCGACGGTATTCCTCTCGGCGGATCCGGCGGTGTGATCCCCGATGCGGGCTTCCTGGCGTCAGTCGCGGCAGATGCCAACTGCTTCTCTTTCATCGAAACCATCCCGGCAGGTTTTGTCCCCCGCTTTGGCGGTGACAACGAAGATTCAGCCTTTGCCGTTGGTGCTCGCGGATCGTTTAACGTAGGTAATGGTCTGATGTACGACGTCAGCGCCCAGCGCGGGTCGAACAAGACCATGTTCTACATCAGAAACACTATTAACGCGTCGTTGGGCCCAAATACCCCACGGGATTTCGTCCCGGGTGGTCAGGAGCAGACCGAGACGGTTTACAACATCGATCTGTCCTACGGGTTTGACGTTGGACTGGCGTCTGAGCTAAACGTTGCTGTTGGTGCTGAGTACCGTGAGGAAGAGTTTGACCTGTTCGCGGGTGATCCAGCTTCTTACGCGCTGGGCCCATTGGCATCACAGGGATTCTCTTCAAGCTCAAACGGCTTCGGTGGTTTCCCCAACAACACCTCTGCCGAGCAGGACAACACGGCGTTCTACGTCGATGTTGAGACTGATATCACCGATCGTCTGACGGTGCAGGCTGCGGTTCGTTACGAGGAATTCAGTAACTTTGATAACACCACTAACTACAAGTTAGCGGGTTTGTTCCACGTGACTGACAACCTTCGTCTGCGTGCAGCGTTCTCGACCGGCTTCCACGCGCCGACTGCAGGTCAGGCCAGTATCACCAACGTAACCACGCAGAACGTCAATGGCACGCTGGTAGATCAGGGCACCCTGCCACTGTTCTCACCCGCAGGTCAGCTCGGTGCTGACTATATTGCGGCGACCAACGGTGGTGCAGGACGTCCGGAGTTGGGCCCAGAGGAAGCTGAGAACTTCTCTCTAGGGATTGGCTTCGACATTGGTAACTCAACCTGGACTATCGATTACTACGACATTGACGTAGAAGATCGTATTGCTCTGGGCGCCAACGTCGACTTCCTGGCTGCATTGAACTACACCGGTGGTGGCACTAACTACGGTACTGTTGGAGAAGCGTTGACGGGTCTTGATCAGGCAGGCGTCATCAATCGACAGGAGTTCCTGGGTCTTGATGACTTGGCTGAGTTCCGCTTCTTCTCTAACAGCTTTGACACTCGCACCAAGGGTGTTGATGTTGTTGGTAACATGAACTTCGACTTCATGAGCGGAAGCTCGACGATTACTGTTGCGTTTAACTACAACGACACAGAGGTTACCGACCGGGGTACCATCAACCCGATCAGTGACAGTCGTGTAGAAGCGTTGGAGGAGTTGCTTCCTAACATCAAGGGTAATGTGTCTTGGTCGCACACTCAGGGTAAGTGGCGTACGGTGCTCCGTGCTAACTACTACGGTGACTGGCGATCAACAGGCAACGGCTACGATGTTGATGCCGCGACCCTGGTTGACGCACAGGTTTCCTATCAAGTCACCGATAGCCTAGAAGTAACGGCGGGTGTAGATAACCTGTTCGACGAGTATCCAGATGAGACGCCAAACCCTGGTGGTCTGGGCCAGCTCTACCCCGAAGACAGCCCATTTGGGTTTAATGGTGGTACATGGTACGTACAGGGACGATACGCTTTCTAAGCGATAAAGCCCTGTTATCAGCCAGAGGCTAAGTCCTTGATGATTTAGGCTCTGGGATTATCCCGAAAACCCGAGGTGCAGTAACTGGCAGCTCGGGTTTTTTTGTGCGCAAAAGGGCGGGCGGTCGTGAGCCCTGCTAATGCGGGTTAAATGCGACTCGGGAAGGTTGTTTGAGTGTGGCGCGGCTTCTAGACTTGTCAGCAGATAAGTAACAAGGTCTCTGGTCATGGCTACCCCTGAAATCCCAGTACTCAATATTCCGGCTCACCCCGAAACGATGAATGGTCGAGATCCGTCATTACTGCGCGGTGATAAGGTAACCGGGGATCGATATTACGCTCACGATTTTGCCAGACAAGAATGGGAGCACATGTGGACCAAGATCTGGCATGTTGCCGGGCGATTGGTTGAGTTAGAGCAAGCGGGTGACTTTGTTGTTCATGATTTCATGAATCAGTCGGTGATTTGCGTAAAGCAGGAAGATGGATCGATTCGCGCTTTTTACAATGTTTGTCAGCACCGTGCTCTGCGCCTTGTAGATTCAAGCTCATCGGTCAACGATTTCCACTGTCCCTATCACGGGTGGGTCTGGGGTATCGACGGCGTTTTAAAATCTGTCTTCGATCCAGAGACTTTTTCCCAGGGCGATCCCTGTGGAAAGCTAACGCTCAAAGAACTTCGCTGCGACACCTGGGGCGGGTTTGTGTGGTACAGCTTTAGTGATGACAGCCCAGGCCTTATGGAGTACCTCCATCCCTTGCCCGAGGTCTATAAAAACTACCCCATGGACACTGCAGTGCGAATTTTCGCACGAAAAATCAAGCTGAACACGAATTGGAAATTCGCGACAGTAAACTTTAGTGAGTCTTATCATACCCGCACTGCTCACCCGCAAGTGCCGCCGTTTATCGATCAAGATTACTGGAGCGCGCGCGCCGAAATCTGGCCCAATGGCCACGGCCGCACTGTGCAGCCCATGCGTCCCAGTCTGAGAGATCGGTTAGCTGAAGGTGAACCTCACTCATTTGATGACTTACTGCGTCTGTGGGATATCGATCCAGACAGCTACCCAGATTTTGAGACCAAAGCGATACAAGGCTGGCTTGATTTAAAGGCGGCCAAAAAGCGCCTGTGGCGAGAGAAGGGATATCTTCATTACGAACACATGAACGACGAAGAAATTACCGACAGCCCACACACGGTGTTTTTCCCTAACGTGACGATTTCCTTTTTGCCTGACAATTTAATTTTCTTTAGGACCGAGCCAGACCCCCAAGATCCCACGAAATGTACCTTCGATCTGTGGTGCATGGTTTTCCCCGTTGAGGGACAGAAGCTCGCGCATCCCATTATGACGACTGAGCTCATGCCGGTTCAGGAGGTGGAGTCGGAAACAGTGGATTTTGATGGTGGGAAGGGCGTGCCGGAAATCGTTGGTGGTATTGTCTGGCAGGACATGATGTTGGCGGAGGCGCAGCAAAATGGCTGGGCGTCCATGGGTTTTGATGACTACTATCTGTCTGATCAAGAGTCTCGTGTTCGCTATTTTCACGAAGTTCTCAATGACTACCTTGCCGGTCGCAAAGGAACGGCCCAACCGATTCACGAGTAGGCTTGGTTTCAGTTAGCGAGTAAACAACCCTAAAGCCTCATAACAACAACTAACTTGTAGGGAGAACGATCGAATGCGTACATGGCACATGGTGGGGGTCGGTGGACTATTGCTCACCTTGTCGTTTGTGAGTGTCACGGACCCGGCTTACTCAATGGATGCACCGCGCGGCGCATCCACCGCCAATGATGCAATAGCGGTCACCATAGCCACTCAGCAAATAGAGTATTTGCGCAAGCACTATGCACGAGCCACAGATCAAATAGGTACCAACACTGAGGCTGGTATTGCCGCAGGTCGAGAGGTCTATCGCGCGATATTTACACCCGACGTCACTATTTCTGCGAGCAACGGTGATGATGCCGACG
>CBFHQV010000090.1:0-8631 GCA_965658055.1 Luminiphilus sp.
TAAAGTCATTAATCGGAGCGGCCAGGCGCGCTTCAGCTTCCCCTATTTCGCGGTGCCTCGCTTCGACATCGTGGTGTCGCCGCTGATCCCCCCGCGTCCCGGTTTTACCCGATCAGCGGTTCCGGTCGGCGATGTCTCTCGGGAGGTCTGGCGAACAAACTGGCCCGATACCACACCCGGCGGTCAAGGATATGACTTGGGGACACTCACTGATTAAACAGATCCCAGAGGGCAAGCGGGATCGGCGCGCAAAAAGTCCAGCATGGCGCCCGCTCGATCGGTCATGATCAGCTCAACGCCCCAATCCAACAGTCGCCGGCCGGCCTCAAGGTCGTTGACCGTATAACACCTAACGGCGAGACCAGCCTCCTTGATGCTTCTCACCTGCGGCTCAGTGAGTGTTGTCCAGTCCAGATGAACCCCTTCCAATCCAAGTTTTCGACAAAAATCAATGGCATCCCCGGGCAGCTCCTCGACGTTAAGCGCCATGGGAAGGCGGGATAGCACCGGCCGCGCAATTTGGAGAAAGACTCGGTCGAAGGTGGACAGTAGATGGCGCCGCGCGTCGGCACCCTGAAGGGTTTGCGCGATCACCTCTGCAACCCGGCTGCACTCCGCTTCCGTGGCATCGGGTCGGAGTTTTATCTCCCAATTAATGCAGGGCCTGTCGGAGGACTCTGCTTGCCAAGCCAGCAGGTCTGACATTTTCAGGGGTCGCTGGCCGGCAAATTCCGGTGACTTCCAGCTGCCTACATCCAGTGGGGAAAGGTCTTCCCAGATCAGATCAACGACCCGTGCACTGCCCTCCGCGGTGCGACCCAATGTCAGATCATGAAATACCACGAGGGTGTCATCCGCCAACAGTTGAATATCTGTCTCGATCCACCCTGCACCCGTCTCGGCGGCTTTTTGAAACGCCACGCGGGTATTTTCCGGATAGGCTTCACTGGCACCCCGGTGCGCGCAGACAAAGGCTGACCAACTCCCTACCGTCACGAAAGCTTGTGCTCAGGGTGGTCTGACTCAGTCATCGGTGATGGCCAACTGATTGAGGAATGCGCCGGCGGCAGCGTTCTCTGTCCGCAGCGCTTTGAGAAGTGCCACAAGATTTGCATCACGCTCCGCCTCAAGTTCACTCACCGTCCGACCTGCCGCCTGAGCATCGGATTGTTCGACAATGCGTGAGATGAGCTGGTCGTCGAGATCGGGCACATCCATGAGCTTGGTCCACGGCCACTGAAGACAGGGACCGAATTGCTCCAGAAAATGACGCATCCCCGCGGTGCCACCGGCAACCCGGTAGGTCTCAAATAATCCCTTCTGCGCCCAGCGCAGACCGAAACCGTGGGTCATGATGTCGTCAATCTGTTCCGTGGTTGCCACCCCATCCTTGATCAACCAGAGTGCTTCTCGCCACAAGGCTTCAAGCAAACGATCTCCCACATGGGCAGGCACTTCCGCCTGTAGTAGAACCGGCTTCATGCCTATTTGAGTCAGTAGCGACATCGCTTGATCAATAATGGCCGCGGTATTCGATGGCGACGGGACGCACTCGACGATGGGGAGTAAATAAACTGGGTTGTAAGGATGCGCTACGATAATTTGCTCGGGCCGCAGGGCGCCCTGCTGCAACTCAGATGGCATAAACCCTGACGTGGAGGACCCAATGATAGCCTCGGTCGGACACGCCGCCTGCATCTCGGCAAGGGTCGCGTGTTTGATTGGCAAACGCTCAGGCACCGACTCCTGAATCCAATGCGCCTCCGCAACCGCTTCGGCCAGAGTCGGGGCGATTACCAGCTCCCCACGAGGGGGCAGATGGTCATAAATTTCAGGCACCCAGCGTGTCGCGGTCTCCACCACTCGATTTACCACCTCGAGTGCTGCCGGGCTCGGATCATAGAAGCGCACCTGCCACCCGTGGAGCAAAAACCGGGCGGCCCAACCGGCCCCGATTACGCCGCCGCCAACAATCGCTGCTTTTTGCATCAGGGTGGGTCCTGTCGAGTAAGATTGAGTTCCGCTCTGACCTCCGCCGGCGTCATGATGCCCACGCCCATGGCTTCTACAATAGTTACCGCGCGCTCCACCAGTTCGGCATTGCTAGCCAGGCGACCCTTTTCGAGCCAAAGGTTGTCTTCCAAGCCGACTCGGACATTGGCCCCTGATAGCACCGCAGCGGCGACAAAAGGCATTTGATGGCGACCAATGGAAAACGCTGAATAGACCCAATCCCTCGGGATGTTATTGACCATCGCCATCAGGGTATTGAGATCATCGGGGGCCCCCCAGGGGATACCCATACACAGTTGCACCATCACCGGTGCGGGAATCGCCCCCTGCTCGACCAGGTGTTTTGCCAACCAAAGATGGCCGGTATCAAAGGCCTCAATTTCAATCTGTATTCCCAGCTCAGTCATGCGTCGAGCCATGTCATCTAGCATACCGGGCGTGTTGGTCATCACATAATCCGCCTCGGCAAAGTTCATCGTGCCGCAATCTAGGGTCGAGATTTCCGGCAGACAGGCTTCCAAATGTGCGACCCGTTCGGCGCCAGAAACCATGTCGGTACCTTCGGGATTAAGCGGTAGCGGCGAGTCGGGTGGACCAAACACAAGATCGCCCCCCATCCCAGAGGTAAGATTGATCACTACATCGACCTCTGAGGCGCGAATGCGTTCCACCACTTCTCGGTACAGGTGAACATCTCTGGCAGGCTTGCCTGTATCGGGGTCGCGGACATGACAATGCACGACTGCGGCACCTGCACGAGCAGCGTCAATAGCCGCCTCGGCGATTTGCGCCGGACTACGGGGGACCTTGTCGCTCCTGTCCTGGGTGCTACCCGAACCGGTCAAAGCCGCGGTAATAAATATCTTCTTTCGCATTGCTAGGGACATGTCCGTCGCTTCCTTTTTGAGGTGCACGCACTGCGATTGTTAGCGCAATATTGCAGCCGTTATCGCAGTCGATTGACACAGTTCCAAGGCTAGATACTCACACCACCACACTCACGATTCAGCGCCCTGGCTGTCGACAAGATTTCATCTCGATCAATATAAATACCCTGCAGGTGGCGAAGACCCTCTCCGGTAAACCCATCACGACCATGCAGAATACGGCGGTTATCAAAGCACATGATATCTCCGGCGGAAAGCCGGAATTTCAATTCGAAGCGTGGGTCATCCGCCAACTGATGGAATCGTCGGAGCGCTTTATAGGCGGCATCAACATCCTCATCGGGCATATCGGGAAAGGCACGCACCGGGTAAAAAGCGCGTATTGTCGGCAGGGTATTACCAAGGGAATAGTCGATGATGGGCGCGGACCATCGGTGATCGATCCCCGGCCCCCGATTAAAAAAGACCCAGTGTCGGGTTGAGAGCAGCTCAAAATCTTCCGGGTAACTCTCGCGCAGCTCTGCCACGATGGCCGCGCCGTCGGTCAGCGTTGAGCTGCCCCCTTCGGCCTCATTGACCAAGCAGTGGAGAAACTGAAATCCCGGCGGTATTTCACGAGTCGGTAAATCTGTATGGGGACCCAGCCGGTAGCCAGTATTGGCGGTGGTATTGGTTTTGGCATCACCCGCCAGCGTCACGTCGGCCCTAACATCCCAAAGCGGTCCAAAATTACTATCGCGCAGGGGTCCGATCACCTGCGCCAAGTCCTGTAAAAACCCCTGCTCAGTAGGTGCCCGAATAAGGAGACAGGCTCCGTGCAGCACCAGCTCATTCAGCATCGCTGCCCTCCTCTCTGGAACAGCTATGACCTCTCGGGCGTCAAAGGTCTTGAGTTTGGGCAGGTCATCGGTAGTCCACACAGCGGGCACCGGCACCCAGCTGCTCGCTAGATGCTTACCATCGGCAATGTGCCTCAGCCAGCCCGCGTGATAACAACTCAAGGCGTGATCAGGCTCCCACGAAATTTCCAGATGACCTTCAACGGTCATGGCGGCCGAGGAAATGGCGAGGTCATCCGACAGTTCTGCGGGGTCGAGTAATCCTTCACGGGTTGCGGGGTCGATACCCCCGAGACCGAGGGCGTTTTCGCGCAGCCAGAAACGATGGCAATGAAGGCTCGCGCCATCGGACCAGCGCAGGATAACACCCGTTTCGGTCAACGTGATATCAGCGATGGCTGACGGCTCATAGCTATAAAAATCGGGCGCCATCACCTGGCGGGGAGTATCAGCGGAGGAGTTCATTTCACCCTCTTGCTCATCAGACAATACCACTCGGCTTTCTAAACGATCTCTAAACGATCTCTAAACGATCTCTACAAGCTCTCAAGGCGCCAACGATGCTACGTCACACTACTCCTGCGCCGCTCGCGTGCGACGACGAGATTACTTGATAACGCTAAATTCCGGAAGCGTTAAATCACACTGGCGAGGCAGTCCATAAAGTTAACTTTGTGCCTGTGGTCCAAGCGTCAATGCTATGCTTGGTTATGGCTCAGGCTTTTTATAAGACCGTTGCCAGGACACCATCAACGAAAGGCTATCTCTGGCTTCCCCGTGGTTGCCAAGGTCAAAGGAGTTCAAGGTTTATGTCCCGCCGATCCCGCTCTGCCCCCGTCTTGTTACTGTGCGCGCTTCTCGCATCATCACCCACTTTTGCCGTCGAGATCACCCCGGAGGCGATGGAACGCTACAGCGATATGGCGGAAGCACTTTTGCGCGATGGCGTAAGTCGCAAAACCGTGGCCGGCGCGGGCCACGTGCCAGCTTACGCAAACTTCCTTGCACAAAAGTTTCAACAAGCGGGCTTCCCGGAGCAAGACATTAAGGTCATTCCCTACGGCGAGACCGCGGCTCTGGTCGTGCGGTACCGCGGAGACGGGTCAAGCAAGCGGAAAAGCATCCTGCTTTCATCCCACATGGACGTAGTGGGTGCCGACCCCGGCGACTGGGAGCGCCATCCTTTCGAACTTCAGGAGGACGATACCTTTTATTTTGGCCGCGGGGTTCTCGATAATAAATTTGACGTATCTCTGTTAACCACTCTCTTCGTTTGGTTGAAGGCTGAAGGATTTGTCCCCTCCCGGGATTTAATTATTGCTTTCACCGGCGACGAGGAATCCTATCAAGAGACCGTCCAGCACCTGACGAAGGAGTTTCGCGACCTTATCGACGCCGAGTACGCATTGGTCGTCGATGGTGGCGGTGGTGCGCTTGATGACGCCGGAAAGGCTTTCCAATACCAGATAGGCTTTGCTGAAAAGACCTATGCCACCTTCAGTATGACCGCGCGAAATCGAGGCGGCCACAGCTCCATGCCAAGACCGGACAACGCCATTTTTGATCTGGCGGCGGCGATCCAGCGACTGGAAATGCACACCTTTCCCGTGGAGACCAATGAAATCACGCTGACGTACTTTGCCCGCACTGCCCCCTTCCTTGAAAACGAGGTTGGGGACGCCATGGCGCGATTCGCCGCCGATCCAAGCGACGAATCCGCTATTGAAACCTTGAGAGGCAAGCCAGAATATGTGGGCACATTGGGCACCACCTGCATACCCACCATGCTGGAGGCGGGGCATGCGGAAAACGCGCTGCCCCGTTCAGCAACCGCTACCGTGAACTGTCGTATTTTCCCTGGCAATAGCGTTGAAGACATTCAGCGTGAGTTGCAGGTGGTGGCGGGTAACCCCGCTCTCGAATGGGCGGTGGTGGGAACTCCCGTATCAAGCGATGCCTCGCCCTTCAACCCCGAGGTAATGGACGCGGTGGCGACATCACTCGACCAAATTTATCCTGGGGTGCCGGTGATTCCCAAGATGGTATCGGGTACAACCGATGGCGCTTACTTTCGCGCGGCGGGCATCCCTAGCTACAGTCTGACCGGTATTTTTCTTAACCCCGCCGACAGCTATGCCCACGGCCTTAATGAACGGGTCCGCAAAGCCAGTATTCCTGAATCGCTGATTTTTTGGCGCTCGATGATAGCTCTGCTGGCGGGGCCTCAACGGCAAATGTAGTCAGCGACCTACCGGTCCATTAGCAGGCGACAGAGCTCTCGATCGGGGTGCGCTCTAAACGAGACCCCGTCGTTGAAAACGGCGGTCTGCTGGTTGGGAGACCAGGCGGGCCAAGGGCCTCCCTGGTCACTTTGTGGTCGACCCTGAGTGATAAATGACGTCCAGTAATCAAGGATGACTGCGGTCAAATCATCGTCGACCTTGGACGAGGGCAGCCAGTCGTCATGGCGATCAAATACATAGGGTAGTTCCGCGCCGTGATAAGCGCCTATCGCGTCAAAACCGGGCCTGACACGATCAAACCGATAGACCCACGCGGCACCATCATTCTTTTCTATGAGTGATGCCAGCTCAAGGGAGGGACAGAGAAAATCCAGCGCCGTCCCCAGCTGGTTTCGCTGGGCCAGTTCATCCCCCGCCCCGCTGAGATACGCCCGTACGTCGTCCTGCTGCGCGATTGCCACCCGGCTTTGCAGCAACTGATCAAGCGTGCCGCCGGCCTTTAAATACATTAAGCGCTCATCCGCATTGGTGCCGATCAGCATGGGAATCGCAGCGATACTGCCACTTGCAGCCATGCTTTCAAGGGTGACTGGCAGACTTTCCGGATCTTCAATGGGATCAAGCTGAAAGTCTGCGTAGACCTCTCCGGCCAGCGCCATAACCCGTTCCGGTGGCACCTGCCTCAAGGCCTGCAACCCCGTCTGCCCATCGAGCGCACGTCTTGCGAGTTCGATGCCACGGGCGGTCGCCTCATTGCGATCGGGCGTGTCATCAAGCGGCCAGCCACCACTCTGATGGATGAGCCCCCCGATCCGCCCTTGGCTCAAGGGGGAGACCGCGAGGTGCAAGGCATTGGTCGCCCCCGAAGATTCACCCGACACGGTAATGCGGTTTGGGTCACCGCCAAATTTCGCAATATGCTGGTACACCCAGTCGAGACTCATCGCGAGATCGTAGAGGGCAAGGTTACGGGCTTCCATCTCGGGGTGGCTTAGCCAGCCAAACACCCCTAACCGATAAGCGACGGTGACCACCACCACGTCCCGCTTCACTAGCGACTCTCCGTGGTAATTTGGCTCATGGCTCCAACCCCCCGTGTTGGAGCCTCCATGAATGAAGATAAGTACTGGCCGCTTACCCTCCGCATCCAGGTCTGTCCAAATATTGAGGTAGAGGCAATCCTCCGAATAAACCGGACCTTCCATGAGCGCGGGGTCCACGCCCACTCGACGCATCATGCCGTGATACCAGGCCAGTCCGCTGCCGGTTTGCATACAGGCGGGAGCGAACGCTGTGGCGTCATAGGGTCCTCCGTCACCTTGCCAGGGCACGGGTCGACGCCAACGTCGCTCACCCACCGGCGGTTGGGCAAAGGGGATGCCTCGAAAGGATTCGACCCCCGAGGAATCACGGTAGCCAATGAATGGTGTATCAAGGACCCGCACCTGCGGCGCTTCTGAAGCAGTCGCATGCAGTGCGAAAAAAACGAGCGCGCAAATGCAGCAATAGCCACAAGAACTCAACAGACCTGTCACTGTGCTTTTCATAGGGAACGTCTCACACGGGGCTCTTTATAGAGAATCAGTTACAAAGAATCAGTTACAAAAAATCGGTCACGAGGATAGGTCACAAAGTGCATCCTGCGACCCCGCTAGGCCAGGGTTTCTGTATGGCCATCGATAGCGATAGCCTGCCCGGAGATATTGACGCCACCGGGACCCGCAAGAAACGTCACCATGGCAGCAATATCGTCGGCACTGACAAAGCGCTTAAGCGAGTTCTGTTGCTCATAGCGGGCTCGAATGTCAGCGGGCGACTGACCTCTCAATGCAGCGTCACGCTCAATAACCTGATCGATACGCGGACCGCTCACACTTCCCGGGCAGATGGCGTTGACGCAAATATTCCAAGGGCCAAGCTCCATGGCCCAGGTTTTGGCGAGACCCACAGCCGCCCATTTGGAAGCGGCGTACGGTGATCGCTGGGGACAGCCGAATAACCCGGCGTTGGATGCCATATTTATAATCACACCGGATCGCCGCTTTTTCATCAGGGGAATGACGTGGCGCGTGACGTAGAAAAGGCTGTTGAGATCCGTGTCAATGGTGTTCTGCCACTCCTCAACGCCAATTTCTTCGACAAGCGCCGTGGGGCCCGAGATTCCGGCATTGTTCACCAACAAGTCCACCCCCGACAGGGAAGCAAGGAGTTCAACAAGCGCCTTATCAACCGCTACCGGATCGGCAACGTCGCAGTGGATCGCCGTGTCCTCACCGTAACGGGTACGGTAGTCCCGAAGAAACTCCCGGTTGATATCGAGTACCACGACGCGGTATCCCTGTGCCCATAACGCATCTGCGATGGTTCGACCGATGCCCGAAGCACCCGCCGATACCAGTGCAACGGCTTGATCACGGCTCATTGGCGACACCTACTGCCGGTACAGGGTGATCCTCATTCAAGGACCGCAACAGACCAATGGCCGCCAACCACAGGGTGGCAACAAGCGGCAGGGATACCACCAAGACCGCAGTCTGAGCCTCACGAATGCCACCTGCATAAATGAGTGCGATGGGCAAAATGGCAATCCCGCCCGCCCAGAACAGTCGATGCCAACGTGGTGGATCTTCCATGGGGTGCAGGGACTGC
>CBFHQV010000091.1:0-8361 GCA_965658055.1 Luminiphilus sp.
GATCACTGCTATTGTGACTTGAGGCAATTCATTGCACGCCCAGAGTACCTCACCTATAAGCGTACTCACGCGCATGGCATCCTCGCGGGGGCCCTCAGCGAGGCGACCAAACCCCTTCAAGTCGCCACCGGCGCAAAAATATCCGCCTCGACCTCGAAGCGTCACTCCGCGAATGTCCTCCCGCTCCTTTAACGCATGAAAGACCTCTGCGAGGTCGTCTATGACGTCATCGGTCAGTGGATTTCGCCGCTCGGGCTGATTAAACCAAACTGTTAGCCAAGAGCCGTCGACCTGAAGCTCCACAGAGCGGGTAGTGGGAAATATTTTCATCGATTACAGCCTCGCCACGCCGAAACTATTCGCCCGGAGCTCTCTTTGTCGTCCCTCGAGCACCGTCTCCAGACAAAACGTCAGTACCTTGCGGGTATCTCTCGGATCTATGATGCCGTGATCGAGTACCCGACCAGAGGTATAGAAAGCACTTTCTTGCGCATCAAAGTGCGCTTTGATGGCGCTCGCTTGCCGATCGAGCACGTCTTGCTCGATGACCTGCCCTTTCCGCGCCGCACCCGCTTTTGCAACCTCTGACATCGTGGTCGCCGCGCTTTGGCCGGCCATAACCCCTGTGCGCGCGCTCGGCCATGCAAACAAAAAATCGGGACCGTAGGACCAGCCACACATACCGTAGTTACCGGCGCCAAAACTTGCGCCAACATACAGGGAGATCTTGGGAACTCGGGCATTCGCTACGGCTTGAATCATCTTGGAGCCATGCTTGATCATCCCAGCCTGCTCGTAAGCGGTACCTACCATATAGCCCGTCGTATTGTTTAAAAAGATCAGCGGCAGGTCCGCTTGATCGCACAGTTGAATAAATTGGGCGGCTTTCGTTGCGCCTTGGGTATCAATCGGGCCGTTATTGCCGATAAAGGCACACGCTATCCCGGTAATGCTGGAAAATCCGCACACTGTAGAGGCGCCGTAACGGGATTTAAATTCTTCCAGCGAGGATCCATCCACGACCCTTGCCAGCAGTTCTCTTACATCGTAAGGAACTTTTGGATCTGTGGGGACGACACCCGCTAATTGCTCTGCGGGATACAAGGGATCTTCGTAAGCTCGTCGCTCAACCGCCCTAGCGCGTTTATTCCAATCGAGGTTGCCGATGATATCCCGTGCCTTTAATAAACCGTGCGCGTCATTCTCGACCAAAAATTCAACAACCCCCGAAACACTGGCATGCATTTCTGAGCCACCGAGCTCTCTTTCGTCAGCCTCTTCACCAGTTGCCGCCTTGACCAATGCCGCGCCACCCAGCGCTGCCATGCCATTTTCTTTCACCCCGATCACATAGTCAGACATGCCTGGCATGTAAGCGCCGCCCGCGGTAGATCCTCCGTGTAACACCACCATGGTGGGGAGGCCAGCTGCAGACATACGCGCGAGATTTCGAAACACCGCGCCAAAATTTGACCACAACTCGACCTTGTACTTCAGCAGGTTGGCTCCGGCGCTCTCTACCAAGTGAATGAGAGGCAGTTTCTGGCGGAGACATACATCTTGAATAGAAAGCGCCACATCGACGGTCGCCTCGGTGGCCGCACCGGCCGCGATACCGGAATCATCCGCCCAAATCATGCAGCGCACACCGCTGACGAAACCGATCCCCACAACCATGGAAGCACCCGGAATACTCGTCTCCGGGTTCTCGTCTTCCAAACAGTAATTGGCCATGCTGTGAAGCCGTAAAAAAGGCATGCCCGGATCGAGAAGACGCACCACCCGCTGGTGGGGAGGAATCTGCCCCCGCTTGTCAAAGGTCGGGTTGCGCTTGCTCGATGCCGTTACTGTCCGCTGCTCAAGCTCGCGAAGCCTATCGACAAAAGAAAGCATGCTGGCACGGTTTTCTCGAAACGCGTCTGAGTCGGTCGCAATTGCAGAGGCCACTACCGTCATATCAATTCTCCATAAGGGACGCTGGGATTTTTACAGGCGTATCGAGCAAAATTTGCGCAAAGCTTTTCGCCTGGGGATCATCTCGTAAACTCGCGATGCCGCCGCCACCCAGTGCATTGTGCAAGACAAAATTTAGAGCGGGTAAGCCCGGCAAGTAAAACCGCTCAAGCCGTTCGGAGGTCATCAAGTGCGAGAAGCGGTCGCGCACGTATGTCTCGGTAAGCACACCGGCAACCCAGGGCATATAAGCCTTTTTGCGCGCCATTACCCCGATATTCGCTTTGTCCCCTTTATCGCCCGATCGAGCCCACGCAAGCGATTCCAGCGGAACTTCAATAAACGCATTCTCGCCATTATTGTCGACAATATTTTCATCAGTGTTTGCGCCACTGGGGTCTGCTGGAACCTCTCTTGTTGGAGGCAAGTCGACAGATTCGACAACAGGGGCAGCGATTACTTTTTGCACCGTCAGACCGTTATCTATGGTGATATCAACGTGCGTTTTGGGAATGGTCATCGAGAACAATCTCACCACCGGCGAGGGCTTGGCGCGTGTGCCAGCAAAAAAAGCCAATCCCGGTGGCGCACCCAGCGCCACCCCCGATATCTCTTTCAGCAGCAAGGCAACAGCGCGTTTGTCCTGATGCCGGCAAGCAAGCTTCAACGCCACCTCACGACTTCGATGATATTTGGCATGCTCTCCCCAGTGACTTTCATTGCCGATAATGTCTATCGCCAAAGCATCAAAGTCGCCAACACCCCATTGACTTAACTTGCGCTGGGTTCGCTCAACCGCCTCGCGCGCGAAGATCTTTGCTTTATCGGCTGCACGACGACCCAGATACCAAACCGTTGTGCCTGCGCGCCACCCATCAAACCAGGTAAGGCTGACTTTGTAGTCTGAAGGGGCCCCGCGACCACGCGCACCTACTACCTCGACACAGTCGGGCTCCAGTTGTCGTAGCGTGACACCTGAAAAGTCACAAATAACATCGGGTAGCAGGTACTCGGCGGGGTCCCCGATCTCATAGAGCAACTGCTCTCCCACGGTGCCGCAGGTGACCGTCCCCCCCGTAGCATTGGGCTTGGTTATGTTGAATGTGCCATCACCGCTAATTTCAGCAATGGGATAGCCCACGTTATGCAGCGAATCAGCGACGCTCTCCCAATCGGTGTAGTTTCCCCCTGTGGCCTGGGGACCGCACTCAATGATGTGGCCCGCCAAAGACCCCGCGGCCAACTTGTCATACTCTGTGGGTTGCCAGCCGAAGGCGTGAATGCAGGCCCCCAGGGTCACAGCGCTGTCAACGCAACGACCGGTAATAACAATATCCGCGCCGCTAGCGAGAGCCTCAGCAATCGGAAAAGCGCCCAGATACGCGTTTGCGCTGGCGACCTTTTCCAAGGGTGGCAGCGACTCACCCGAGAACATTTCCGGGGGATTACCCTGCGCCAGCTCAGGAAGTTGCGAGAACAAATCGTCTCCCATAACCACCGCCACTTTCAGGTCAAGCCCCGCCTCTGCGATAAGCTCGCGAATCGCCGCAGCGCACTGGCGAGGATTGACGCCCCCGGCATTACTGATGATTTTGATGCCGGCATGAGCAATGGAAGCTAAATTGGGCTTCATCATGGCGGTCACAAAGTCCGTGGCATAGCCCAGGTTTTCGTCGGCGGCTCGTGCCCTGGCCAAGATCGACATGGTGATCTCCGCCAGGTAATCGAACACGATGTAATCGAGGGATGGCTCCTTGAGAAACTGAGCCATCGCCAGATCGGTTTCTCCCCAGAAGCCGGTCGCCCCGCCTATTCTGATTGTTTGTCCTGTCATGCCCACTGTTCTGCCCTGTTATTGACGACTACTGATGCCTGTAAATGCCGATTGCTGCCACTCCACACCGATGCGTGTGCAACCCGTTAGCACCTGACCTGCAGAATTGAGGCCGTGCCCGAGCAGATCCCTGTAAACCCCAACGCCACAGCGGCACGCGGGGGCGATGACTTTACCAATTAAATGATTTATCCTCACCATTTATGAGTGCCGCTCATTTTGAGTATAGGAGAGCTGACCCAGTGACCGCAAGCCAAAAAGAGAAAAAGTCACAGCGCGAACGACTCGAAGCCCGCGAAAGTACGATCCTTTCCGCCGCAACAGCCGTTTTTGTCGACATGGGGGTAGACGGCGCCCGAATGGCCGACATTGCCGCAAAAGCGGACATCGCCGAGGGCACACTGTACCTGTACTACAAAAACAAGCAGGCGCTGTTGCATGAGGTGGTTGAGGCGTTCTGGGCGATTCTCACCGATGGCGCAGAACAAGCGGTTGACCCAGCTCTACCGATGCGGGAACAGCTACATCAACTCGCGAGTTATCACTTGATGGCCTTGCTCAATCAGTTCGACGTCGTAGGACTTACCTACCGGGCACGACTCCGGCACGGTGAACCAGAACAACAGCTCGGACCAATTAGGGGGTACGTGCGAGTGTTTGACCGCCTCGTTGAACGGGGCACAGACCGCGGCGAAATCCAACCGGCCCTACCTCTTTGGCAACTGAGGGATCTGTTTTACGGATGGCTCGAATTTTCCGCTAGAACCCTGCTGTTACGAGGCGAGGGGTTCGATCAAACGCTGATCGACAATCTGGTCATGCTAATTTTGACGGCGCAAAATCAAAGAACAGAGACTTCCAGGGGGGATAAGACCGCTACCACTAGCGCCCCTAATCTAGAGCAAGAAATCCTAAAACGCCTTAGCGCCATTGAGCAAAAGCTGTCATAAACCCCAGGCGGCGGCTTACTCGATACTCGCTGGACCCACTAAGCAAACGTCGAATAGGCCCGTCCAAATACATCGAGAAACCGATCAAGCTCCCGTGCTGGCAAAAGGTTAATACCCGCAGCGGCAGGGCGCCCGCCCCCAGTCTCAAATTGACGGCACAAGCTATCAGCACCGGTGCGATTAGCAAGGGGGGCACGCACACTCACCAAAAACCCGTCATCGATATCGGTGAGTACCGCATGGGCTCTTGATGGATGCGCATTCGCCAAGGCGTTGCCAAACACCCCGCTAACACGACGGGCCCACGGGCACGCCGGCAACCGAACCACCGCCACCTCCTGCGTCTCCAACAGTCTTTCAGCCTCCTGTGCATTAGCCATATCACTTTCATACCCCCCCCGCAGGGTCGCGAACAGAGTCGGGTCTTCTCGCAAAAAGTCGGTGGGGGTTTGATGGGGTAGGAGACGGCGATAAAGGTCTGCCGGGTGAAAATGCAGGTCGGTGACGTCGGCGCCGTAGCCATTGTAGTTCAGGAGAATGCCCAGCTCACGCCAGCCGCTAGCATCTATGGATTCATCAACTGTTGCGAGCAACCGCTCGGCAGTGGCGTCGAGATTGTCACCGTAACACCCGACCACCGCCCAGGGAGTAAACGCACCGGACAACCGCCCGTTGATAAGCGCCGAGGTACAGATTTCCGGTGAGGTGTTTATGGTGTGAACAAAGTTGTCTGCCTCGGGTAATTCGCCAGGGGCGTGATGATCGGTATAGTCGACGGTCGCTCCGGCTGCCAGCAAGCGATCCAAGTCCGGCCGATTTTTTTCGACCGCAATGTCGAGTACGGTTACCGTGTCCCCGACAGCTGCATTGACGCGTTTAAGTAAGGAAAGATCCCGTTTAACCCCAGTGACAAGCTCGCTCGCGACGGGATCATGGCGCCTTAGCTGAATGAGGGAGCAGATACCGTCAGCGTCACCATTAAAAACGTCTATGTGTGCCACGATGGTCTGTGTCTCAAGCGCGTCAGAGTAACGTCAATCAGGGGTTGCGCTTGAATCTGTCTTGGGGAGGAAAAGACGCGACGTTTTCTGGAGCGGCTTGGGGTCGGCTGCGCTTACCAACGCGACCCTGCTTGACCCAAACAAAGTCATACCAAGGTTCATGCCCATCGAACCCAGCGACATACTGCTTAAGTATATTGGTGATCTCGCCACAGTCGATTTGCTGGCATGCAGCGGAAAGTTTCGCCGCAACAAGCTCAACCTCCTCAAGGGGGATCGCCGACTCCTCTGCTCGCATAATCATAGGATGTCCAGTACCCGTAACCGATGTCCCCAAAAGCAATTCCTCGTGCAGCTTTTCGCCCGGGCGCAAACCAATAAACTCGATATCAATATGGTCCGCCCCATGACTTTCACCCTCGAGCTCATAACCGCTAAGGCGAATCATTCGGCGCGCGAGCTCAACAATCCGAACGGGCTCACCCATATCCAACACAAAAACGTCCCCTCCCGTCCCCATCGCACCGGCCTGGAGGACCAGCTGCGCGGCCTCTCGAATACTCATAAAGTAGCGCGAGACCTCAGGGTGAGTGACTGTAACCGGCCCCCCCTGCTCGATCTGCTCCCTGAAAAGTGGCACGACAGAACCAGAGGATCCAAGAACGTTTCCAAAGCGCACAATACAAAAACGGGTCGGCGTCTCTAACTGAGACATCCCCTGAAGGATGAGTTCTGCAAAGCGCTTGGAAGCCCCCATAACATTAGCGGGCCTCACTGCTTTGTCTGTTGAAATTAGAACAAACGCGTCGACTTGCGCGCGCTGCGCCGCCCTCGCAGCACTTAATGTGCCCTGGACATTGTTTAACACGCCCTCAGCAATATTATGTTCAACCATGGGAACGTGCTTGTACGCCGCCGCGTGATAGACGGTGTTGACCTTGAAGGTCTTGAACAATGACTCAAGCCGCTCCTCATCCCGCACCGATCCCAGCAATGTCACCACAGGAATGCGCAGGCCGCGCTTTATCTGTATTGCCCTCAGCTCACGTTCTACGGTGTATAGGGAGAACTCTGACACATCCAATAACACCAATTCCGCTGGCTCAGATTCAATGATTTGACGACACAACTCAGACCCGATAGATCCCCCAGCTCCGGTTACCATGACCACCTTGCCGTGAATGCACCTATCGATCAGCTCCGGATGTGGAGGCACAGGGTCTCTCCCGAGCAAGTCATCAAGATCAACATCCTGAATCTGATTGACGCTAGCCCGGCCTGCAACCAGTTCGGAGATCTTCGGCACCGTGCGGACGTGTACCGGCATACCCACAAGGGAGTTAATAATTTCTCTTCGACGCTCGGGAGTGGCTGAGGGTACGGCGAGGAGGACCTGAGCCACATCAAATTCAACAATTAGCTGTTCTAGCTGGCTAGCCGCCAACACCGGGCGACCGGCGATCATGCTGTTGACCACTGCCTTATCATCGTCTACGAACGCGACAACCTGATATGACGCTCCATGATTGAGTGCATATAGCAACTGGCGACCCGACTCTCCCGCGCCGTAGATAATGACTCGTCTCGCATCCTTACCTAAATTCGACTGATGCCAGGTCCGCATCACCATACGAATTGCACCCGTGCCAACAAACATAACAAGCCAAAACACGATGGGTGTGGACACAGACATATCGATATCTGCGAAATAAACAAGTGCAACTAGACTGCCTGTGGTCAGAGTTACTGCTCGAGCCAAAGCCCAAACTGCCTGCTGTCCCATGTGCCGAATCAATGAGCGATATAATCCCAAGGCAACAAAGGAACCGGCTGTCGCCAGCATCAGCGTACCAAGAGCGACAAACTCCCTGAAATCAGCAGGGACCGGTTGACGACTAGCCGAGAGAGAGAGCGCCCCGTAAAGGGCGAACAACGCAATGGTCAAATCAATCAGCAGCAAAGACGCGAACCGCATACGGCCACCGGTTGGCTGGCCGGTTAGCGCGAGCCAGGCCACCTTCACATGCCCTGCTGACAGCGTCATTCCGGATGCTAATTTTTTAACCATCTATGTGTCCTGGATACCACTGTAGGTGGTCTCAATGCGAGCTACCACCAAGGCAAATAGAGCACGCAGTCTACGCCCTCTTCCTGACATATACCAAGAGTATAAGCGGGGGAATTGTGGCCAAAATTACCGCTATACCTCGGGAATAAATGTCATTTAGCGACAACATCGCGAGCGGAAACCACCAGCAGAGATGAAGGCCAAGCAAACCAAAATTGAGGGCTGCGACATTACCCGTTAACCGCGCGAGCCGCTGATACACATGATCCCGGTGGGGTCTATGGGGCGCGAGCCGCTTTGACAGGCGGATCAAAAGCGTGAGGCTGGCGTCTAACAGGAACGGCGCCATCAGAATAACCCAAGCCCACCCAAGAGACTGATCGAGCACAGAGGCGTGAATCCCTACAGCGCCCAACAGAAAACCTATCGCGATTGAGCCCGCGTCCCCCATAAACAAGGACGCCGTCGGCCAGTTAAACACCACAAACGGAAAACATACAGCGATTAATAACAGCAGTGAGGCCACCAGCCCATCGGATTGCGGCCCGCCGCCGG
>CBFHQV010000092.1:0-8295 GCA_965658055.1 Luminiphilus sp.
CGACGGCGCGCTTGCGGTATTAGTCGGGGTATTGCTCGCCGTCTTTGGCCCCCGGTTAATTCCTCAACGCCGCAAGAATGATGGCTGGCGTTAACTGACACAAGGGAAATCACTATGATGACACGACGCTTTTACCTATGCTTCGCGCTTCTGCTGACGCTAGTCGCAAGCACTACCACGCTCGCTAAAGACGACTCTCCAATTGTGCGATTAGACACCAGCGCGGGCATCATCGACATTAAGCTCTTCCCCGAGAAAGCGCCCAAGACGGTGGAGAATTTCCTCGCCTATGTCGATGCGGGATTTTACGATGACACAATCTTTCATCGCGTTATCGATAATTTCATGGTTCAGGGAGGGGGGTTCACGACAGACTTCGTGGAGAAAGAAACCCAAGCCCCCATCGCAAATGAAAGTATCAACAAGCTGCATAACATACGTGGGACAGTCGCGATGGCGAGAACCAATGACCCCGACTCTGCGACAGCGCAATTCTTTATCAACCAGCGCAGTAATTTACGACTGGATTGGTCCCCCGGGCAGCCGGGATACGCCGTCTTCGGTGAAGTCATCAGGGGGATGGGAGTTATCGATTTCATCGCCACCGCTGAAACGGGCACCCAAAGCTTCGAAACCGCCGCAGGAGTCCGTCCGTTCCGGGATGTGCCCATCGAATCCGTCGTCATTAAAACCGCAACCCGGCATAAGGGTGTGCTGTAATCGCTGTAATACGCGCTGTATTAGCTGTAATAAAAGGTTCGCTGTAACAATGTACCGCTGACACCGGAGACCCCTAGTTGATTCAACTCAGCATCAATCTCAACAAGATCGCACTCATCAGAAACTCGCGCGATACACACCTACCCGACGTGACAGCAATGGCCAGACTGATTATCGCTGCGGGGGCGGATGGCATTACTGTCCATCCAAGGCCTGATCAGCGACATATCAGAGCGGATGATTGCCTATCCCTCAAACGTGCTATCGAAGGTGAATTCAGCAATATCGAACTCAATCTCGAGGGCAATCCGTTCACTTCACCCTGCAAAAGTGAGCGCGCCGGTGTCGGTGACTATCCGGGGTTTCTTGCCCTCGTAGAACAGGTGCGGCCCGCCCAGGTGACACTTGTACCCGACAGCGATGAGCAGCTGACCTCAGATCATGGGTTTGATCTCGCGAAAGACGGAGATCGGCTTCGACCCATCATAGAGCAACTCCATGATTGGGGGTGCCGGGTGAGTCTCTTCATGGATCCGGAGCCTGAGAGCATGGAACGCGCAGCGGCCATTGGTGCCGACCGCATTGAGCTGTACACCGAGCAGTACGCTGCAGCGCACCTGGCAGGAAGTTGGAAATCCATCTTACCAAGCTATCAGGCTACCGCTGCCGCAGCCCAATCGTTGGGGCTAGGCGTCAATGCGGGTCACGACTTGAATCTCGACAACTTACCTGACTTCAAGATTCCGGAGCTCCTGGAAGTGTCTATTGGTCATGCGTTTACGGTGGACTGCTTATTGATGGGTATCGGGGAAACCGTCTCACGATACCAACGGGCACTCGGTAACACGGCCTAAAGGCAATGGAAATCGAACCGCCCCAAGCGGAGACCGGGATGCCTCCCGCTGAATTGCCGCCGTACCTGGTTCCCCACAGCCGAGACCTCATTAGGGTGCTGTATGAAGACGATTTACTGCTCATCGTCGACAAACCCCACTTGCTGCTTAGTGTGCCGGGCAGGCACCCTCTCAATAAAGACAGCTTAATTACAAGGCTTGCGTCTCGCTTCCCTGGGGTCGCTGCGGTTCATCGCCTGGACCTCGATACCAGCGGCCTACTGGTGGTCCCAAAAACCCGCGAAGCCCTTTCCACCCTAGGTCGGCATTTTCAGGAACGGCAAGTAAACAAGGTTTATCACGCGCTCGTCTGGGGCAATGTCGAGCACAACGAGGGGCAAATTGATTTTCCGCTCATTGCGGACTGGGAAAATAGACCCCGTCAAAAAGTATGCACTAAAACCGGCAAGCCCTCTCTGACAAAGTATGAAGTGATCGACCGGGGGGGCGAGACCACATTGCTCAAATTGATCCCGGTGACCGGACGCTCACACCAACTCAGATTGCACTTGAGAGAAATCGGACATCCTATTTTAGGGTGCGATATGTATGCCCATGAGGCCGCTTTACACGCCTCGCCACGCTTACTGTTACACGCCAGCGCACTGCAACTACGCCACCCGACCACCGGCGCTTCTTTGAGCGCGTTTTCACCAATACCTTTCGATATCGCTGGCTGGAGAGGCCAACGACCTGGTTAGAGTACTTGGTAGCCGCACCCAGTTGGATTAGTGTTGCGCACTACCACCATGTGGAGGCGCCTTTGTGGTCGAGGTCTCGGGTCACGAAAATACCAAAACGATTGTTGCCAAACCCAATCACTCGGCCACATGGAGAACCAATCTCTGGGTGCTGATCGCTATCTCGATCCCTTCGATGGGCGCCGCTATATCCTTTGCTCTTTTGGGGGCTTGGCCGATCTTGCCTTTCGCCGGGGCTGAGCTGTTAGCCCTGGGCAGCGCGCTGTATTACGTGAATTGGAAGCTGCAGTATCGTCACGTGATTTACCTGACTGCCGATACCGTCAAAATTGACAAGGGCCATTACGCGCCGAAGAGGACGTGGCTATTCACACGCGAGCAGGTTGCGCTATCCATCACACCGGAGGCGCACCCTTGGGAAGGGCCTAAATTGGCGCTCCATGATAAAGAGTCCCATATCCGCATTGGCGAGTTCCTCAACCGAGAAGACTCCCTCGTGCTTCTCGAGCTTCTACAGCAGGAATTCCGCATTAAAACCCACAGCGCGGAGCGAGAACGTCAACTTTAAGGCCATCTGTTTAACAATGTCCCCGCGTGGCTGTGCGACAATGCGCCCAACCGCTTCTTGGAATACCCGCCATGTCTCAATCGCCCAAGGTAGGCTTCGTTTCTCTGGGATGTCCCAAAGCACTCGTGGACTCGGAGCGAATCCTGACGCAACTCTCTATCGAGGGATACGAAATCACCCCGCACTATCATGATGCAGGGGTGGTCATCGTCAATACCTGCGGCTTTATCGACAGCGCCAAGGCTGAAAGTTTGGAGGCGATTGGAGAAGCCATCGCGGAGAACGGCAGCGTCTTGGTGACCGGTTGCATGGGGAAAGGGGAGGATGCCCAGCGAATTCAAGAACTTCATCCCAAGGTGCTCGGCGTATCGGGCCCCGCAGCCTATGAAGAAGTTTTGGGTGAAGTCCGTCGCGTGTTGCCACAACAACGCTCCCCCAATCCATTGATCGATTTGGTGCCCGCACAGGGCGTAAAACTGACTCCTCGTCATTACGCCTACCTCAAAATTTCAGAGGGCTGTAATCATCGCTGCCGCTTTTGCATTATCCCCAGCCTGCGAGGAGATCTGGTTAGCCGCCCCATCGGAGACGTGATGCGAGAGGCCGAGGGCCTGGTCAAAGCCGGAGTTCGAGAGCTGCTCGTTATCTCCCAAGACACGAGTGCATACGGCGTTGATCTCAAATACAAAACCGATTTTTGGGAAGGTCGACCACTGAAAACAAACCTCCAGACCTTGGCCGAGCAATTAGGCGAGCTCGGCATCTGGGTGCGCTTGCATTATGTATACCCCTACCCCCATGTGGATCAGTTGATTCCATTAATGGCCGAAGGAAAAATCCTGCCCTATCTGGACATACCGCTTCAACACGGTAGCCCGACGGTGCTTCAGCGGATGAAGCGGCCGGCAGCGGCTGAAAAAACCCTCGACAGGATCAAGCAATGGCGCTCGTTATGTCCCGACATAACCCTCCGCTCTACCTTTATCGTCGGATATCCCGGAGAAACCGAGGCTGAATTTCAGGAGCTACTCACCTTTGTAGAAGAGGCGCAGCTCGACCGCGTGGGCTGTTTTAAGTACTCGCCCGTTGCGGGGGCAGCGGCGAACGACTTGGAAAATCCAGTGGATGACGAGGTAAAAACACATCGCTGGGAAACCTTCATGGCAACCCAGCAAAAAATCAGTGCCGATAAACTGCAGGCCAAAGTGGGACGGCGGCTGGAGGTCCTCATTGATTCAGTGAATGAGGAAGGAGCCATAGGACGCAGCCGCGGCGACGCCCCAGAAATCGACGGCGTCGTGCACCTGCCGGGCGGCAACACCCTTACTCCCGGCGACTGGGTGACCGGAGAAGTCACTGGGGCCGATGAATACGACCTCTGGATGGGCTAGGGAACGCCTCGATGAATCGCGTTTTATTGCAGGCAGAGGAAATAGACTCGACGGGCAAAGCCACACTTTCCGACAGGCGATTCAAACACCTCACAGGGGTTCTCAATGTTGAGGTGGCGCAAACCATCCGGGTTGGCGTCGTTGATGGCGGCATTGGCAGGGGCACGGTGCTCGCAATCAAGGAACAGCACCTTGAGCTGCAGGTGGTCATTAACCAGCCACCACCCCCCAGCCATCCCCTCACCCCCGTCATCGCCCTACCTCGTCCCAAAATGCTGCGCCGAATCTTTCGGCTATGCGCCGAGTTTGGTGCAGAGGAAATTCATCTGATTAACAGCTACCGGGTCGAAAAAAGTTTTTGGCAGTCGCCCCAACTGGAGAATGGTGCGGTACGCACCGCCCTGCTGGAGGGCCTTGAACGCAGTGGCGGGACTCGATTACCCCGCGTCCAGCTGCATAAACGATTCAAGCCTTTTGTCGAAGATCAGCTACCTTCACTGCGCGCGGAAAGACCTGTTTGGCTGGCCCATCCGGGTAGCAAAACGCCTATGCCGACCGACTTAGTGAGCCCCGGGCTCATCTTTATTGGCCCGGAAGGGGGATTCATTCCCTACGAGGTTGCGTTATTGAGTGAACAAGGGGCAGAAGCCGTGGGTCTCGGCGCCCGCATCCTAAGTGTCGATACCGCTGTCGCCACCGTGCTTGGACGCAACCTCTTGTGGTGATTACATACTGACGCCTGTCGGCGCCGCACACTGGACCCCGGTGCCACCGATACCGCAGTACCCACCGGGGTTTTTATGCAGGTACTGCTGATGATAATCCTCAGCAAAATAGAAAGCCGGCGCATCACAAATCTCAGTCGTGATGTCCCCATATCCAGCTGCGCTCAACTGTTTTTGAAAGTCGTTCCGAGTGGCTTCAGCAAGAGCTCGCTGGCCCTCGTTCATCACGTAAATTCCCGAGCGGTATTGCGTACCGATGTCGTTACCCTGGCGCATGCCTTGGGTTGGATCGTGCTGTTCCCAAAACACGGTGAGTAGTTCACCGTAACCAATAATGGCGGGATCAAAAACGACGCTAACGACCTCGTTATGGCCCGTTTGACCGGTACACACTTCCTGGTAAGTCGGGTTTGGTGTGGGCCCTCCCGCATAACCGACAGCGGTGGTCCACACCCCCTCCAACTGCCAAAATTTGCGCTCGACGCCCCAAAAACACCCCATGCCAAACATTGCGCACTCGAGATGCTCGGGGTAAGGCGGGCATAGGGGGTGCCCCAACACCGCATGCCTATCGGTCACCGGCATCGCCTCGGCTCGACCGGGCAGGGCTTTGTCAGCACTGGGGATAGCATGCTTTCGGCGAATATCAAAAAGCCTCATGGTCCGTTTCTCTCAGTGAGATTGAGCAAACACTCTACACAAAAAAGCAGTCTCGCTGCCAAGAAATAGCGCCAAAAAAAAGTGGATTGCCCTAAGCAAAGAAACCCAATGCACGGGGATGAGCCGTCACCGAGCCCAAATCAGGGGCCTCAGCGACACGCTATCCGGTCAGGCAGGTAAAGCGGGTAAAGAGCAGAGCTTGACCTCAGCGCGTTAACGGGGTGTCATTTGTGACGTCATGCAACTTTCGAGCAAATGCCTATCAGCAACGAACTGACAAAAAAGCCGACCTCCACCGACGTCATGGCCTTTTTAAACAGAGCGAAGGCGATACAAACCGTGCGGGATCGTCAGACGCGCTTGATTTTTGCTCTCGATGCAACCGCGAGCAGAGAGCCCACCTGGGCCGCCGCAAAGGCGCTGCATAGAGACCTCTTCAACGCTGGCATTGAAGGCACAAATTTAGCCATCCAACTCTGTTATTACCGGGGCCTCGCCGAGTTTCAACACAGCGCCTGGCTGACAACCAGCGTTGAACTATTGGCATACATGGAACAAGTTTCATGCCTCGGGGGGCCAACCCAACTCGAGCGACTGCTCCAGCATGCACTTTCACAACGAAGTCGCACGTCCCCTGTGCGTGCCGTGGTTTTTGTTGGCGATGCCTTCGAGGAAAGCGCGGAGGTGGTTGGCGCCCTCGCGGGTGAATGCGGCCTGTTCAATCTGCCACTGTTTATCTTTCAGGAAGGTAGGGATCACCACGCCGAGGCGATCTTTAAAATGCTGGCGCATCGAAGCCGTGGCGCCTATGCCTCATTTGACCATAGCAGCGCCGAACGGCTGCGAGAACTGCTTGGTGCGGTAGTTCGCTACTCCTCTGGGGGAATAAAAGCCCTCACCCAGTCTGGGCGCGAGAGTGATAAACTGCTGCTGGCGCAACTGCAGTCGCCTAAATCCTGAACAGACATTAACTGGAGTCGTTGATTCGTGCCAAGAGCACTCTTACTGATCGCTATTGCCATCACGCTTCTCGTGCTGTTACGACGGGTGCAACAACTGCCCCCTCACAAGCGCCGTAGCGGCTATATCCAGCTGACCCTCGGGGTAGCACTCGTGGCCACCGTCTTGTTGACACTATTGGGCAAGATGCACTGGATTGGGGCGGCGGTTACAGGCCTCTTTGTCATGGTTCGCCAGCTGTTACCCATTCTCGTGCGCGGGTTTCCATTGCTGCAGCGCTGGTTACAGCAGCGCAGTAGCGGCGCATCGGGCACGCACTCGGAAGTCAAAACCGCCTTGTTGAAGATGACTCTTGACCATGAATCAGGCGACCTCGACGGCGAGGTTTTAGTGGGAACCTTCAAGGACTGGCGCCTATCAGAACTCGCCAAAGATCAGCTTCTGGAGCTGATGGACTACAGCCGAGAGCACGATCCAGACTCGGCTCAGCTACTGACTAACTACCTTGACCAGCGCTTTCCGGGGGGCTGGGACGGGGCGGAGGCTGACGCAGCCGAAAACGAACAGTCGTCAGCGATGACGACAAAGGAAGCAATGGCGGTTCTGGGACTCGCGGATGGTGCCTCCGAAGAGGAGATTGTGGCGGCGCACCGCAAGCTGATGCAAAAAATGCATCCCGATCGTGGTGGCAACGATTACCTCGCAGCCAAAATCAACGAAGCAAAAGATTTCCTACTTAAAGGATAAAGCTAACGACCGCGCTTGACCTCTCGCCAAAACAAACACAACACACAACACACAACACACAACACACAACACACAACACACAGGGTATCGATAATTATGAGCACAGCACATCTGGTGCGAAATCAGGATGGCCATTACTGGGGCCGAGGCAAACGCTGGGTAGATGGTCGGGACGTCGCTCGGGTCATGACGTTCTCCCATCAAGACGAGGCCGTTAACACGGTATTTGAGCTCAGCTCAAAGGACATCGGGCTTCGGTGTGACGTCCTGTCATTGAACCTTCTGGAAGGGAAACTGCCTAAGCTTGAGATTTCAGCGATCCCCGTGCCCGTCGATCCGAGCGATGACCCGAGCGATGACGGGAACGATGAAGAGGACCTTGAAAACACCACCGGTTCGCCCCCATCTGAGGAAGAGATGGTTTCCAATAAGGATGAAGCATGAGAATTTTACTGTTCCTCGCGACCAACATGGCAGTCCTGCTGCTCGTCAGCCTTGTTTTTAATTTACTCGGCTTCCAAAGCATTCTGGCGGCAAATGGTGTGGATCTAAACCTGCAGGCTCTGCTGGTGTTCTGCGCATTGTTCGGTTTTGGCGGCTCGTTTGTCTCCTTACTTCTATCCAAATGGATGGCTAAGCGAGGCACCGGCACTCAGGTCATTGACACACCCCGAAACCGCGACGAGCAATGGCTGCTGGATACCGTCGCCACCCTTGCTACCGAAGCGGGCATCAAGATGCCGGAAGTCGGTGTGTTTCCCTCGCAATCCGCCAACGCTTTTGCCACGGGCTGGAATCGAAATGACGCGCTGGTAGCGGTCAGCGCGGGGCTTCTGCAACGATTTTCCCGTAATGAAGTTAAGGCCGTGCTGGCCCATGAAATTGGTCATGTCGCCAATGGGGATATGGTGACGCTGACCCTCATTCAAG
>CBFHQV010000093.1:0-8129 GCA_965658055.1 Luminiphilus sp.
AGTTCGCCCAACGGCAACTGATCGACTTCGATGCGGGCACGCTGGGACACAGTCGAGAGAGCCGGTTTCGACAGCACGTCCTCGCCGCCTGGCGGCACCAGCAGCGGCATCACCAAGCGTTTGAAGTTACCACGCCCCCGCCCTTTGATCAGAACTGGCAACCCAGCCTTGATGCACTTGAAATCATGACCCGCTCGGGGGTGGATGAGGAGTTCATCGACTCTGTACGACCTGAGTTTATTCTTTACTGGCGGGAGCGCGGCGGGCCGCCGCGGGAAGTCAACAGTAAGTTCATTGGCTGGGTTCGCAGCCGGTGGACGCGGTTTCAGGCTGGCTTGGGCCACAGCACCGAGCCCCGCCCGATGACGCCGGGCTGGCAGCCCAGTGAGCAAGTATTCGAGGTGTTGGCAATGTCCGGCATCGAACGTGAGTACGCGCTGGGCCGGCTGCCCGAATTTCGAGTATTTTGGTGCGATGCAGGTGAGCTTCAAACCTCGTGGAACAGTAAATTTTTGCAACACGTCAAACATCAATGGCGATGGGACCAAGGACGTCAACATGAAAGCAATCAAGGAGGCGGCGGAAGTGGCGAAAAGCGTCGCACAAGGGACCTCGGCATCGCCGACATCCTCAGCAACACCGGCTGGGCAGACTGAACGCCACGACAAGCAGGCGCTTGTTGAATCGATCAACCAGGTGTTCGCCCTGTTCAGGCTCAACTACCACAATCAGTTTCTCGCCGCTTACCCGGATTCAGAACAGCTGGGCATGATTATGCGGCTGTGGCGGGATGCGCTGGCAATTTATGCCCCCGAGACCATCCTCGCCGCCGGTCGACACGCCATAGAATCTAGCGATTACCTGCCAACCCTGAACAAGATGCTCGGTTGCTGTCAGCAAGTCTTGGGGGAAAAGGGTCTTCCGGGCCCACGCGATGCTTTTCTGGAAGCCTGCACCAAGCCATCACCCAAACACGAGCAAGCATGGTCTCATCCATTGGTGTATTTCGCCGGCCGTGACAGCGACTGGTTTTATCTGGCCAACAACGCCGAAAAAGACACCTTTCCAGTGTTCAAGAAACACTACGATAGCTGGCTCGCCAGGCTCAACCGCGGAGAGCTAATCGAGCTGCCTCAGCATGCGGAGCTCCCCAAAACCGGCGACACCGCCATGACAGAGACGGCGCGAAGAGAAGCCCTCGCCGCACTGCGAAAGGAACTCGCCCTGTAATCCATGGGAAAGACGTTCGTCGGGGTAATGCCTGCGCCGACAACAAGGCGGCAAATTCTCAGCAATTGCCTAGCGTAAAACCCTAAAAATAATCGTCGTAATCTGATCGTGCGAGATTTTCGAAGCGGGTGAACTCGCCGCGGAAGGAGAGACGGCAGGTGCCAATCGGCCCATTACGCTGCTTGCCAATAATGATTTCCGCCACGCCCTTATCCTGAGAGTCCTCGTGATACACCTCATCACGATAGATGAACATGATGACATCGGCATCCTGCTCAATCGCCCCGGATTCTCGAAGATCCGAGTTGACCGGGCGCTTGTTGGGACGCTGCTCCAGCGAACGGTTCAACTGAGACAGCGCCACCATCGGACACCGAAACTCCTTGGCAATAGCTTTGAGACTACGGGATATTTCAGAAATCTCCGCGGTTCTTCCTTCACTGGAACCGGCCACCCGCATGAGCTGCAGGTAGTCCACCATGATCATGCCAAGCGCGCCGTGCTCCCGCGCCACCCGACGGGCTCGCGAGCGCAGTTCCGTTGGCGTTAGCGCTGGCGTGTCATCAATCAATATGCGCGTTTCTTTTAACTTCGCCATTGCCGCTGACAGCTTGGGCCAGTCGTCCTGGTCAAGCTTGCCGGTGCGCACCTTGGTTTGGTCGATTTTCCCCAACGACGACATCATCCGAATCACCAGCTGCTCGGCCGGCATCTCCATTGAAAATACCAAAATGGGCTTGTCGCAATTGCCCGCGGCATTTTCCACCAGATTCATGGCGAAAGAGGTTTTGCCCATGGAAGGCCGTCCCGCCACAATCACAAGATCCGAGTCCTGAAGGCCCGAGGTCATTTTGTCGAGATCGACAAAGCCGGTAGTCAATCCGGTGATCGCCCCGCCGGTATTAAACAGTTCTTCAATGCGCTCCAGGGCGCCTTGAAGCAGGGGCTCCATCGCTCTCGGACCTCCCGACTTGGGGCCCTCCTCAGAAATTTGCATGATGCGGCGCTCGGCCTCATCCAACAGCTCTTCGGCGCTGCGACCCTCAGGATTGAAACCGGTATCGGCGATATCCTGCGCCGCACCAATGAGTTTGCGCAGTACCGCCCGCTGATGAACGGCCATGGCGTAGGCGCGGATATTTGCCGCCGTCGGCGTGGTCTCGGCAAGCTCCGACAGATAGGTGTGTCCGCCGGCAGCCTCAAGCTCACCGGTAGCATGCAGGCGATCGGCAACTGTCACCACATCCACCGGTTCGTTGCGGTCAACGAGAGCCGCAATTTGACGAAAAATAGCTCGGTGTTCCGGTCGGTAGAAGTCGCTCGCCGACACGACCTCCGCAATCGAATCCCACGCGTCAGCGGCGAGCAGAAGGCCGCCTATGACCGAGCGCTCGGCCTCAATCGATTGAGGCTGCATACGAATGCGTGCGATATCCGAGTCCGCGGAGATGGGATAACTGGGTTTTAAACCGGGGTCGGTCATGGCGGTATCGCTGAGGGCTAACTGAACCCTCAGGATACCTCAAGCTTGGGAGAAGTGGACCCCTTGGCGCTGGGAAATGCCAGCGGTGGGGGGTTGAAAATCACTCAGCGACTACTGCAACAGCAACGGTTGACGCTACATCACCGTGTAGCTGCACCATGATCTCGAACTCGCCGAGCTCGCGGATGGCACCCTCGGGTAGCCGAACTTCCGATTTATCGACCTCGACACCCGCTGCCGTCAGCGCATCAGCGATATCGCGAGTACCGACCGAGCCAAACAACTTGCCTTCCTCGCCCGCGGTGGCGGCAATCTCTACCCGCGCCAGAGCCGAGATGGCTTCCGCGCGCTTCTGAGCGGCTTCGATGGCCGCTGCTGCTGCTGCTTCCAACTCCGCGCGTCGGGTTTCAAATTTAGCCACGTTCTCCTCGGTTGCGGGAACAGCCTTACCCTGCGGGATCAGAAAATTCCGGCCGTATCCGGGTTTTACGTCAACCTTATCTCCCAGGGCACCTAGGTTGCCGACATTTTCCAACAGAATAACTTCCATTACGTCCTTCCTCACATCGGGCAGTCCCGATCTTTATTCACGAAGTCAAAGACCTCTTAGTTAGCTGGTGGCCTCACCCACCGGCGCCTGAAATCGATCCAAGCATCGGCAACAACACACCCCAGCAATAATCCCTTCACAGGGTCTACGAAGAGCCACAGCAGGTAAAAAATAACCAAACTCGAGGCCCCTCTCCCCGATGCAGCCACATAGGCATGCACCAGTGAAAAACCGCAAAACATCAAAGGCACCGACACCACCAGCGCCCAACCACTCACCCAGGGCTCCTGGGCCCACACGGCAAGTGATAGTAACCCCAGGCCGGTCGTCCAAAGCGGTGGCAATCGCAGGGCGTGAAACTCCTCACGAAACCCACCTGGGTTGTACAAAAGCGCTTGCCAATATCTCGCCAAGAGCAAGCTCAATACCGCCGTTACCGCATTTCCCGCTGCCAGAATACCGGCGACCTGGACGGTCGATGGCGCTGACAAGACCAGAGCCATCGACTCCTCGGTAGCGACATTCGACTGCAGCTGCTCAAGCAGCGCGGCAAACACGTCTACCAACTGTGCGAGGAAATCCGCGCCGATCAGGAGCAGTCCTCCACCGCTGATCAGGCCCACCAGCGCGCTAGCGGCGACCGCGAGTGCCAAACTGACGGTGGCTCGCAATACCACCGCTAACACAAATACCCCGAGCAGCAGTAACACACTGCCCGGATCACCGCTCAACCAGCTCGCTACAACCGCCGGTAGCAGGGCCCAAAACACAAGCCAGCCACCGGACGCCACACCCTGCCTTAGGGTGACTAGCGCGATTGCTGCCGCGCTTATCCAACCAAAGAGCAGGCTTCCGGCACCGAGTACAGCGACCGCCAGCGCCTGCCAGCGGCCGCGCATTATGAATTCAGCGAGGCCGCGCACAATAACTGATTACTGGTGTGAATCCGTGTAAGGCAGCAGCGCCAAGTAGCGAGCGCGCTTGACAGCTGTCGCCAACTGTCGCTGATACTTAGCCTTGGTGCCGGTAATCCGACTGGGCACAATCTTGCCCGTTTCGGTAATGTATTGCTTCAGGGTGTCGAGATCCTTGTAGTCGATCTCTTTGATTCCCTCAGCGGTGAATTTGCAAAACTTTCTGCGACGAAAGAAACGTGACATTGATTATTCCTCCACCAGCTCTTCGGACTCATCAGCTTCTTCCTCTGAGTCGTCATCAGATACATCGTCGTCCTGGCGCTCGCTCGCCTGGCGTTCCTGGTAGCGTGACTTTCGCTCCCGATCTTCCTTCTCGGCCTTCATGATCAGTGACTCTTCTGTCACCGGATCATCCCGTCGAATCACCAGGTTGCGAATCACCGCATCGTTGTAACGGAAGGTCGTCGTGAGCTCTTCCATCGCTTCATTGGATGCCTCTACGTTCATCAGAATGTAGTGGGCCTTGTGAACTTTGTTGATGTGATAGGCCAGCTGACGGCGGCCCCAATCTTCCAGACGATGCACTTTGCCACCGTCTTTCGTGATGACAGCGGTATATCGCTCAACCATTCCAGGAACTTGTTCAGATTGATCCGGATGGACCATGAACACAACTTCGTAGTGTCGCACGCGATCACTCCTCTTGGGTTAGTGCTACCCGACCAGGCGGTGCAGCAAGGAGACGGGCTATTCGCCCAACTAATTTTCGTGAGGCGCGGAGTCTACAGGGGCAAAATCGCGAATGCAACGGCGCAAAAGTCGCCATTTCGCTGGGGATATTTGCTGGGACTGGGACTGGGACTGGGGCTGGGCTGGGGCTGGGGGCTGGGGCTGGGGCTGGGGCTGGGGCTGGGAATAGAGGCTATCGGCGCTGTCTGACCGCCTCGAACAGGCAAACACCGGTCGCTACCGAGACGTTCAGGCTCTCGACCGACCCCGCCATCGGTAATTTCACCAAAAAATCGCAGGCGTCCTGAGTTAGGCGGCGCATACCCTCGCCCTCTGCACCCATAATGAGGCAGAGCGATCCGGTTAAATCCTGATCGTATAACGATGTTGTTGCCTCGCCAGTGGTACCCACCAGCCACAAACCCGCTTCTTTGAGCTTCTCCAAGGTTCTGCTCAAGTTGGTCACTCGGGCAAAGGGAACGGATTCGGCCGCCCCGCAGGCCACTTTACTCACCGTAGGTCCCAGATCGGCGCTCCGATCCTTTGGCACCACGACTGCGGTCACGCCAGCCGCGTCGGCACTGCGCAAGCATGCGCCCAAATTGTGAGGATCGGTCACGCCATCGAGGACAAGCACCAGCGGCGAATTTGCCTGCGCAACCAGAGCCAGCAAGCTGCGCTCGTCAAGGGTGGTATGGGATTGCTCACCAATCATTTGAGCCGCTATCCCCTGATGACGACCGGCGCCCGCCAGCACCCCATCGAGACGCTCGCGAGACACCCATTCGAGGGCCACACCCTGATTATGAGCCAGGGTTTCTATCTCCTGAGCGCGCTTGTCTTTCCTACCCGACTGCAACCACAGCACCTGCACCGCTGCGGGTTCGCGTTTTACCGCCGCCTCAACCGCATGAAAACCGTAAATCCAGCGGCTCATCGTCGCTTACCCTGCTTGGCCTTTGAATCAGCTTTGGAGTTGGCTTTGGGCTTGGCCTTCGTCTTGGCTTTGGGCTTGGCTTTTGGCTTGGCAGACTGGTTGCGCTTCGCCTGCTGCTTTTGACCCGATTCGCTCCGTCTCTTGGACTTGGGATGTTCTTTACCCGCCTTGGACCGCTTTCCCGACTTTACCCGCTCTTTATTACCCGATCGCTCTTGAGATCCAATAGCCTCCTCAAGTTCGAGATCGATCTTGCGCTCGTCGAGGTCCACTCTCGCCACAACAACCCGAACGGCCCCGCCAAGCTGAAAAACCCGGCGAGTTCGCTCGCCGACCAACCGTTGAGTGGGCTGATCGTAATGGTAGTAGTCCCCGGGTAGCGCACTGATATGAACAAGACCTTCAATGTATAAATCCCGAAGCTCGACAAAGATCCCGAAAGCCGTTACCGCCGTAATGAGCCCATCGAAGACTTCACCCACTTTGTCGCGCAAAAACTCACACTTAAGCCAGGCTTCTACCTCCCGGGTCGCATCGTCAGCGCGACGCTCTGTCATCGAGCAATGCTCGCCCAAGGCAGCCATATCGGGGACGCCATAGGGATAAATGTGCCGTAGTGCGATCGGTTTAACCTCGGGCAGACGCCTTACCTGAGGAGATTGCGTGTCAGAGCGAATGACCTGCCGAATTGCCCGATGCACCAGCAAATCCGGATAGCGTCGGATGGGTGAGGTGAAGTGGGCATAAGCGCTGTAGTGCAGGCCAAAGTGGCCTTGGTTTTGCGGTTGATACACCGCCTGACTGAGCGAACGAAGCATCATGGTTTGAATAATCGTCGCATCATCACGATCGGCAAGCTGAGCCAGCACGGTCTGATAGTCCTCAGGGGTCGGCTGATCACCCCCGGGAAGGTCAAGCGCCAACTCACCCAGAAACGCGCGCAGATTTGCCAGCCGCTCTGTACTCGGCCCCTCGTGGACACGGTAGAGAACTGACAAACCCGTCGACTCAAGAAATTGCGCCGTGGCCACGTTCGCCGCCAGCATGCACTCCTCGATCAACTTGTGGGCGTCGTTGCGGTGAACCGGAACGATCGCGTCTATTTTTCGGCTCTCGTTGAACACGATCCGCGTCTCGACGGTCTCGAAGTCAATCGCGCCCCGGCGCGCCCTAGCCGCACGCAGACAGGTGTAAAGCGCGTGTAGCCGCGCGATGTCGTCATAGCGCTCTGCCTCTACCTCGCGATCCCCGCCGTCTTCAATCACTCGCCCCACCTGGTTGTAGGTTAAGCGGGCATGGGAGTGAATTACCGCCTCGTAAAACTGGCTCGTTGACACCGCGCCTTGCTGATCAATGTGCATCTCGCAGACCATCGCCAAGCGATCAACCCGCGGTTTGAGGGAACAGAGTCCGTTAGACAGCACCTCGGGAAACATCGGCACGACTCGCTCTGGGAAATAGACCGAATTGCCCCGGTTCTGCGCCTCCTCATCCATTGCGGACTCGGGTCGAACGTAGTGGCTCACATCGGCGATAGCCACCCACAAGCGAAAGCCACCTCCGTCCCGCTCGCAATAGACCGCATCGTCAAAATCCCGAGCATCTTCGCCATCGATGGTGATAAAGGCCTTGTCACGAAGATCAAAGCGGCCTTTTTTATCGTTCTCACTGGGCTCGTCGCGTAGGGCGCCTGCCTCCTCAAGAACACTCTCGGGCCATTCCCAAGGAATTTGATGTGCGCGGATTGCGATGTCGATTTCCAAACCGGGATCGAGGTGATCACCCAAGATTTCCTCGACCTGGCCCTTCGCACCCAGGACCGTGGTTGGATAATCGGTAATTCTTACCGACACCATTTGCCCTGGGCGAGCATTGGCCTTGCGGTTAGGTGGTATCAAGATGTGCTGTGTAATTCGCGTGTTGTAGGGCAGCAGGTAGCCGATGCCACTCTCTTCCATGTACCGACCGGGCAGTACCTCGGTGGCCCTCTCAAGCACCTCGACGATTTTCCCCTCGGGGCGCCCACGATGATCGATACCCGTTTGCGCGATGAGCACGGTGTCCCCATCAAAGACCAGCTGCATGTCTCGGGCGTTCAGAAAAAAATCGTCCCCCTCCGCGAGTGGGGAAGCAAACCCGTAGCCATCCCGATGACCGATAATCCGGCAACGTGCCAGCTCTAAACGGTCGCTCAAGCCAATACGGCCGCGCCGATCCATGTGTATCTGGCCGTCTCGCTGCATGGCACGCACCCGTCGACGCAGGGCCTCCAGGTCTTCGTCA
>CBFHQV010000094.1:0-7783 GCA_965658055.1 Luminiphilus sp.
ATTTTCAGTAGATCGCAAAAGGTCTTTGATTGGTTGCCATAGGTGGCGATAGCACCAAAGAGATAGGGCATGACTTGGCTAATCATCTTGCCTGTAAATTCTGGGTAATACTCTGGAAATCTATCGTTTATAGGAAAGTCATGGAGTCTAGGGGTTAAAAGAAGATTTTTGTCACTTGCATCTACAACCAAGGGCTTTATGAACAAGCTATCGGCATCACAGAAAAAGGTAAGGCCGCTTGTATATCGATATTTAGAATATGCCTGAAGTCTTGCAATCATCATATCCTTAGATAAAGCGAATCGTTGCGTTTTATCGCAGCCTGGAACTAAGGGTGTTTTATTGTCCGTGAGCTGTACAATCTCAACATCATCGCTCATGACAAATCGTATCGATGCCACAAGAGCTGAAGGGATTGATATTTCAGGGCCTACCCATAGAAACGCTATAGTAAATTTCATAAATCAATTTAAAGGATATCGTTGTAAGTACACGCCGGATGATTATGACAAACACCCTTGCTTAAACCCTACTGTTGGTCTCTATGTTGCCATTCTTTTTTCGATTAAAGAAGTCCCCATCTAACCCTACTGGGCCCACCATTTTCCTCATGTTCTTTCCGGCCACCTGCAACTTGCTTCAGCACGCCAACAATCTGGCTCTCCGTAGATCGTGACTTCTTCATTGCAGCCCCCTGTGCTCATTCTCACAGAAACCTCCAATCAACGATGTCTCAGATTAGGGGAAGTGGACAATTATTGCTTTAACGATCTGTGTGCTTTTCCCATAGTAGATGCGATACTTTCCCACGGTGATGCTGGTCAACAGCGAGGAAAAAAGATGCGAAAGTTCAGGAATCTGGCGATGGGTGCGCTGATAGGCATGTGGCTTTCGAGTGGGAATGCGACAGCGGCCAGCGGTAGTTGCGATGATCCCGACTCTCTAGCCAAGTTACCGCCAAGCAAGCGCGCGATGATCGAAGCACGATGCAAGGACTCAGCTGAGCGAAAGGTGAGGGAGCAGTCGTTCCATGAGAACAAGTTGGCGTGGGCCACGGCATATTTCGCCGATAAACCAGCGATGTGGGAGGCTTACAACGATAACGCCGCGCTGGTAGTGGGATGTCCCGGTGGTTTCGAAGATACGAGCTGTGATATTTCCGAGCTTCAAACCTATTTCCATAAAGCCACAGTCAGCGTCGATCGAATAATATGGATTGACAGGGGGTCTTCCAACGGAGGCGCCAGCTATACTTGTGAGCGCTACGAGTTCTCAATTGACGGTGCCGATTTGCTGGAGTACGAAACTTATCGATGTTGACCTACAGCACGGTGACACCCTGGCGCAATATTCGTTACATCCCGCTCGTCAGCTAAAAGATCGTCACCAGTTACTGGAGTAAATCATTAGCGGAGAGCGCAAGCATACCGGCACCCATCGCTGCCGAATGAGCGATGCCCCGCACCGACTTAAGGTTTTAATCAAAAAAGGAAACACACCATGCCAAGAGTAAATCTTAACCAGAGCTCATCAATCGTAACCGGGGGTGCCTCCGGTATCGGCGAAGCGACCGCGCGCCAACTGGCGGAGGCCGGTTCCAAGGTAGTCGTGGCTGACCTTAACGAAGAGCGCGGCCAGCAGATCGCCGATGAGATCGGTGGTGCGTTCGTCAAGTGCGACGTCACCAAAACCGAAGACGCCGACGCCGTGGTCGCCGCCGCCTGCGCGCTCGGCCCGCTTCGTGTTTGTGTCAATTCCGCCGGCCTCGGCCTGCCCGCGAGAACCATCGATCGCAACAATGAGCCGATGGATATCAAGGGTTTCGATTTCGTTATTCAGGTCAATTTGGTCGGTACATTTAACATGCTCAGCCGATCGGCGGCGGCCATGGCGAAGACCGAGCCCATGGATGCCGACGGTGCCCGTGGGGTTATCGTCAACATGGCCTCCGCGGCCGCCTTTGATGGCCAGATTGGCCAGGCGGCCTATTCCGCCTCGAAAGGCGGGGTCGTTGGGATGACCTTGCCGATTGCCCGTGACCTGAGCTCTGTTGGGATTCGCGTTAATACGGTGGCTCCCGGATTGATAGATACGCCAATCTACGGTCACGGCGAACAGGCGGAAGCCTTTAAGGCCAAGCTGGGTGCCTCGGTGCTGTTTCCCAAGCGCCTGGGGGTGGCCGAGGAACTGGCCTTTACGGTGATGGAGTGCATCACCAATCCCTACATGAATGCCGAGGTTATTCGTATGGATGGCGGCATTCGGATGCCTCCTCGATAGGCATGATCAGGGCCAGCGGCTCGTTGTCATGCGACGCCGTTGCCGCCGGCTACCCCGTTCCACTTCAGCAGCATGCAGCCCGCCGAGAACGTTGGCGGTGTTGTTGCCGATAAGTCGAGAGTCAGCCGGCTATTTTCATATATTTCAGTCACATACGGCTGACCAACCCCTATAAGACCACCACGCTCTAAGGCGGGGCTCGTGGTGGAGGCACCCCAAGAATCCCAAACAAAATCGGGCGAGGAGGTTTATTTATCCCTGACCAAGGAGTAGGTTATGCGGATAAATTATAACTATAGGCCTAAAAATTATGAAAAAGCCCGCCGCCCCGTACGTCCTCAGTGTCCTCCTGTTACTGCTACCTTGGCTAGCCGTAGCCGACTCCAGTCCCCTCAAGCCCTTTGTTCTGGCCGAGCGGTCTCAACAAGAGTTCGAACAAGCGGTGGCGCTTACGCGGCAGAAACTCACGGCGGCGCCATTCACGGTGGTTGGTGACTTTTCGCCCTACGACAATACCCACGTTTTTGTGCTGACCAACGAGGAGCTACAGGCTGCAGCTCAGCAAACCGAGTACGGGCAGTTTGGCGCCATAGCGCGGGTGGCGGTGACACAAACCGATGAGGACGTACAAATCAGTTTTGTAAACCCGAACTACATCGCGAACGCTTACCGTTTAGAGGAAGATTTACAAGGTGTTCGCGAGGCACTTGAGGCGGCTCTCGGAAACCTCGAGGACTTTGGCTCCAAACGCGGGCTCAAACCCAAAAAACTGCGCAAATATCACTACACCATCGGGATGGAATACTTTGATGATCCCTATGAGCTGGGAAGCTTCGACAGCCACGAATCGGCCCTGTCAGCGGTAGCCGGTGGACTCGCGGATAATGCCATCGGGTTAGCCGAGATTTACCGACTGAGCGTGGGTGACGCGACCCTCTTTGGCGTGTCAATGAAGGGACCCGAAGAAGACGACAAGTACTACGACGATGCGTTCCAAATGTCGATCGTTGACTTTAAAGACCTCAAATCGGTGGCGTATTTACCCTATGAAATTTTGGTGGTGGACAACCGCGTTGTCGCACAACATATGCGATTTCGCATGGCCGTTCACTTTCCCGATCTGAGCATGATGGGCAAGCACAGCTTTATGACGCTAATGCCCAGCCCAAAGGCGATTGAGCAGGCGCTGAAGACGGTCGTAACAACCGATTAGTTAAACCACAGTGGTCTTGGGGTTAGCCGTTGCTAGCCGCGGCATTTAGCGTCTGCTCATCGGACAGCATAGCGCTAAGATATGTTGGCATGCGCTCTTGGTTTATACGCCATCCCATTAAATTCTCTGGCTTCTCTTTCAAATAGCGGCACAGAGGCCTTGTAAAGGCACAGTGAGCCCCTGAACGATGTAGGCGCTGGCTCCCGCTATGGGGAGAAGACGGAAGCGAAACGTGAACTCTTTGAAATAGTTGCCTGTTGGCTCAATACCCACGAGAGTAGGCACTGAATTATCATCAGGACGATCGATGGTTATGGAACCAATAAATGACGCCGGCATAAGGTCATCACGCTCCACAGTAAGTTGTATACCCGAGGCGTCCTGATCAGCCGCCCATTGCGCATATGCCTCATTATCGCCGTCAAAATCGTCAAACAATAGGAAAACACCAAAGGCTTCAGCTTCATCAAAATCCAGCACAAAAGAAAAACTGGCGTCACCATCAAAATACCGATCGCTCTTTTCAAGTAATACCGGGTCATCTACTTCAATAATCCCTGAACAACTGCCCGCTGGAAATGGCAACTCCGGCACAGCGCTTGCTGCACAAGATAATCCGATTGATATGACCAACGCTATGGCTCGCTTCATAGGTGCCTCTTGATAGTTTCAGAGTGTGGAAAAGATAGCCGTAACGGCGGACAGCGTTTGCTTTTGTTGCTGACTGATTTCGAACCGGACCGTCACAAGTGACGACGATACTTCCCCCCCATCGCCGGTGCATTGAACGGAAAAAGTGCGCTCACCAACACCATAGGATTGAAGCTCTCGGGAACCAGAAGCCTCTAAGTCACCCTGCCAATCACCTTGAGCCTGACAGTCAGAGAACCCGACTGACGACCATGTCAGGGTGAATGGCATACCGGAGTATACGACCGACCGATCAACGCCTATCGTGACCTCTGACGGCAAAGGTGGTGCCTCCCCCGAACGCATTTCATCAAGAGACTTCAGGAGCCTGGAGAACATGGCAGAGGGTGCTGCATCTACTCTGAGTGTGGTTAAAACGAGAACGGCAAGCGCTATAAAAACAGTATTTCTCATGGTATCAACTACGGTTTCACCAAGAGACTGGATTAGCGCGCTGTAGTTAAAACCGTTAACTGGATTGGTTTTGTGATGGACCAGTATTCAATGGAAGGTCATGACGTGAGCAGTATGTTGAGTGTGGCATGCGCACTCAACGCCCTGTACCTATCTGCTCACAGCTTCGGCAAAAATAGGCGGTACTCTAAGCCATTACATAAGCCGCGCAGACAGTTACGCGTTGCTAGTTGAGGACGTTGTAACCCCGCCCGCGCATGCAATTTTTCACGATCTGATCTTTTTGTTCAGCCGCAGTGGCGCTGGCGTCACGCCGCTCTCGACTGTTACGCCCGGCTGCCACAATGACGCCTGCTCCGGCACCTTTTTTTGCCGCCTTTGACCCCGAGCCGCCGCTGATTGCACCTGCAGCTGCACCTACTGCAGCTCCCTTGACTGCGGTACCCGCCACGCTTTCTCGCTGAGGCGCGCCGGGCTGATTTTGCACGGCCAGACCTTCACACTGCTGTAGGTCTGTCTGGTATTGGGTGTAGTCCTCAATCTGCGACATATCGACGACCACGTTAGCATGGGCGCTAGTGACCATCGCTACGCCAAAGATCAAGGTGGGCAACATGATTCTCGTTAACATGGGGATCTCCTCTGCGCCGTGGTGGGCTAAATCACCGAGCAAGTGTAGACGGTTTTTTCCGCCACCCGCCGTCGACGCGGGTATCAATAAGTGACACCTAAAACCTGTCCAACGTGATCCAAAACTTGCACCCTGTCGGTCTAGCTTTCATCATAGAGGCCTCCAGGCGAGGGCTAAGTATGACGGACAGGTCTTCCGATAAAACCAAGCGTGAGCCATCCCGATGGCGCGGGCGCACAGAGGTATTGCTGCTAGTACTGGGGGGCTTAATCCTGCTTATTCCCACGGTCGCTATTTTGCTGACGGCCGGTGGCTGAACGGAGAACTTTCTGTAATTAGACTAGGCCGGCTGGCAGCTGGGGCAGGTGTATATCCGTCGTGAGTTAGCCGTCGAGCGCATGATTTTTGTATCGCAGACTCGACAGCGCCGCCGCGCTCTACCAAACACAAAAAAACGCGCCTTGCCGTAGGGTTCTCCCGCCTTCCGCAGTGCTCTGTACTGCCGCTCAGGGATAGTGACGCCCTCGAGTGCATAACTACGCTGACTAATCGCTAGGGTCGCCCGGGCAAGCTTGCCAATTTGTCCTTTCCTAAGATCTCGGGCCTTGAGAGCCGGGTTAATCCCCGCGACAAACAAGATTTCACTGCGCAGGTAATTTCCCAGTCCAGCGAGAAAAGCCTGATCGAGATACACCGAATTAAGGGCTCTTCCAGAAAAGGACTTGCTTTGTAATCGCTCGGCTACAACCTGCCAGGTTAAATGGGGGTTGAGAATATCGGGACCGATACGCCTCAAAAAAGGGTGCTGGTCAATATCCGCTGTCTTCCAGACGCTTATATCGGAAGCGCTGTAAAGCAACGCGCTGTGCTCCTCGGTATGGATCGCCAGTCGAAGCTGACGATTAGTCGTGGGCAGCTTATCGCGTTTCACCACCCGCCAAATGCCATAGAGCTGGTTATGCGAGTAAATGGTCGATCCAACATCAAAGTGCGTAAGAAGCGCTTTGCCGCGGGTCTCCAGGGCAATAACCTTGCTACCGGTTAATGCTTTAGAAAAACGCTTTAGTGGCTTCAACCCGAATACAATTTTCTCGACGGTTCTATTTTTTAATACCGCCTCAATTTTATCGGCAGCGCGACGTATTTCAGGACCCTCTGGCATCTTAACGAACCTTTATTTTCACAACGTGTATTCCACCCTTTGGTTCGTCATCAGTGCATTCATCCGCTGGGTAAGTAAAGTCGGCAAGACCCTCAACGACACCAAACGGCCCCTCGCCACAAAACGTTCCATCGGCGCTAGGGATGTGTCACCAAATGCACATTCTCGTGCAAGCTGCTTTTCACATAATAGGGAAATCTACCCTGTTGGAAAATCCGCCATGCGAATGTCACCCCAAGGAGCCGTTAGCAGTCTCTGCCACCGCTTTCTGTTATCTGTTTTAGCGTGCTGCTCAGCATCAGCTCATGCTGAAAATAGCGATTGGTCCAGCCAAGGATTAATCTACCTGCTCGGACCCACTCTCGACGGCACCAGTGGTATTGGACCTGTCGATACAGAAGTGGACATGGACGCGGGTGATGTTTTCGATGCGCTCGATGGTGCTTTCCTTGGCATGTATCGCGGGCAAAACAACCGCTGGGGTGTCGCACTCGACGTGGTTCATATGGACCTTAAGGGCGATGCCACAGGGGATCGGGGCGTCCTGTCGGGCACGGTGAGTGTCAGGCAGTCATCGGTGATCGCGTCTGGGTATTACCGCGTCTCTGAAGAATTTCGGATCATCGGCGGCGCGCTCTACAACGACCTCGCAACCCGAGTCTCTCTGAGCGGCCCCTTGAAAGACCGAAATCAGAAAGTGTCAGAGGACTGGGTCGATCCGGTGATCGGCGTGGGATACGACGTACCGCTGGGTGAAAGCTGGGACTTCTCGGGCTCGGCTCTGGTGGGCGGCTTTGGCGTCGGGTCTGATCTGGTTATGGTATTCAGCGCCAGCTTTGGCTACCGCTTTAACGACTGGTCCAGTATCAGTTTGGGTGGTCGTTACCTCGACTTTGACTATGAAGACGGGCAGGGAGCGGATCGCTTCAAGTTTGACATGAAGCAGTACGGCCCGGCCGTGGGCTTTCGCTTCGATTTCTGAGTCTGGATGCTCGGCTCAGAACCCGCGCCAGCAGCACATTGTTGGCTCCGGCGCTGACCAAACAACCCTGGCGATAAAGCCCGCAGGGCCAATACCCCTTTGAATTAGGGGGATTTATGGCACTTGTACCGGGACTTGCGGGATAGACCCTACAGTCCGGTCGATAAATGGTTTACACTTCGCGCCGCTGAGCGGTAGAGACCTCATCAGCTTACGATTATTCTCGATTTCTGGAACATCCGCGACCGCGGTGCACACATAGCACCGTAAACCCTGTTTCACCGGTCAAGCCAGGTCCTCCTGGGATGATTAGCGGCAACCAAAATGAGTGGCATTAACCACCTTACAAATCGAGAAAGCGCACCCAATCGGGCCTAAAGCAACGCAAACGCACTCGAACTGACGCCATTA
>CBFHQV010000095.1:0-7731 GCA_965658055.1 Luminiphilus sp.
TCGGCAGTGGTACAGCCGTCGTCGATGAGGATTTGTACGCCATAACCGAGAGAGAGCTGGAGCAAGGCGGTCGCGACCAGGGCGACGGTGGCGGCCGCCAAGCGCAGCTTATGGCGCCACAGGAAACCGAGCAGACTCCGAAGCGGCTTAAATCGCGCTTTGCGTCCGATGGAAGCTTTGCTGGGTGCTACATCTATTTCTGCTGTCATTCAGTGTTGGCGTCCTTCGGCGGAAACACCAGGCTCCCCTTAAGCACTTCCTTTCGTTGCTCCGGGATATCGGGAAAGGGAGTAGGTTTGAAAATCGTGGGTGGTAATACCTGCAGCAATGCGCAAGACCGACCCCCCCTCACCATCGGGAACGCGCTGTACATAAACCGAAACCACGCCATCCGCCAGTTGGACTTCGCGCACCTTGTCACGATAAGCGGGGAGGTCGTCATCTAGGTGCCCTTCTGGACTATCGCTTATCGCGGTGAAATCCAAGACGTTTTGCTGGATCCAGACAAAGGCCAGCGCCTGTCCCAGCTTCGCCGCCTCAATCTCTGCTAACTCATCAGGTACGTAGCGCATATCGAGGTATTGTCCTGCGGTAGCGGTATCGCCCTGCCTTAGAAACTTACGAAAACCCAAAATAGCGTCCAGTGGCGTTCTGGCGGCTGCCGGGTAAAGCTTTTTCTGGCGCGCATTGCCAATTAATTCATCAGCAAGTTGCTCGGATTGATAGACCGCAACCGCCGACGCTTTTGACGCCTGCTGGTCTCCCTGGGTAAACCCCAGCGTCGAACTGACCATCAGCAGGAGCGTGAGAAATGTCTGGAGAACGTAACGCATAGCCGGACGCCGGATTGCTGTAAAGAGATCAGTGTAGCTGTGCTGCTGCGAGTTTGACATCCCCATTCCCCACGGGGGTGCTCGCAGCAATTTATTCAGGTTTATTCAATGACCGACCAAAAAAGATCCCCAGCTCAAAAAGCAGCCACATAGGAATAGCCAGCAGGGACTGAGAGATGACATCAGGGGGCGTCAACAGCATCCCCGCTATAAAACACCCGACAATAATCCACGGCCGTTTTTTTGCCAGTGACTCCGCCGTCGTGACCCCGCTCCAGATCAAAATCACGGCGGCGATGGGTATTTCAAAGGCGACACCAAAAGCAAAGAAGATCTTGAGTACGAAATCGAGGTAGCGATTGATGTCAGTCATCACCGCGACATCGGTAGGCGCAACGCTTGTGAAGAAGGCAAAGATCAGTGGGAACACAATAAAGTAAGCGAAAGCCGCTCCCGCGTAAAAAAGCAATACGCTCGATGCAAGCAGCGGAAAGGCAATCTTCTTTTCATTGCGATACATGCCGGGAGCCACAAAGGCCCAGACCTGAAAAAGAATGTAAGGGATAACAAGAAAGACCGCGGTCACAAGCGTCAACTTAAAGGGTGTAAGAAACGGCGACGCAACCTCGGTTGCGATCATGCTGGACCCCTCAGGCAGTAGATCTCTCAGGGGCTGTGACACAATGGCGTAGATGTCGTTGGCGAAGGGAAATAGCACAATAAATGCAACCAGCACCGCCAAAACAGCTCGCAGTAGTCGATCTCGTAGTTCGGTGAGATGGCTAATAAGGGGTTGAGGCGTGTCGTCTATCAGGTCATCGCTCACGATCAGCTTTTGACCTCGCTAGTGGGACCATGACCTTGGGAGGCGGCGCCGGCAGAATCCTCTTGCTTGTGTTGTTCCGGCGCGTCGATGCTGTCTTTCATCTCATGCAGCTGATCCTGAAGCGGTTTTGTGAGCCCCTTCATCTCCTTTTCGAGCTCGGTGGCACTGCTCTTAAGATCCCGCATGACCTCATCGTTATGCAGCTCTCTTTGGATTTCAGTTCGCACTTCGTCAAAGCTTCGTCTGAGGCGTTTCATCCAGCGAGTAGTGACCCGGACAGCATCAAGAAACTGATCTGGCCCAAAGACCAACAGGCCAACGATGCTAATCAGAAGTAGCTCAAAAAAGCCGATGTCGAACATGGACGTAGTGGTTTTTTATTTCTGAGAATCGGCGTCTGTATCGGCGCTGCGCTGCTGAGGCGCATCGTCAGGATCGTCATTCTCTTTGATGCTTTTTTTGAAGCCTTTGATAGCGCTACCGAGATCGCTCCCGATGTTTTTCAGACGAGACGTACCAAATAGCATCACCACAATCGCCAAGATGATTAATAGTTGCCAAATGCTGATTCCACCCAAACCCATAATGTCACTCTCTCTGTGATTCAGTCTGCCAATTTAATCAGGCTATTATGCCTTGGATCGAGACTGTTTTTCTGTATGACCTGAGATGCCAAGCCGTGCCCCCAGCGCGTCAAGAACTTCCTCCTGACTCAAACCAAGATGTGTCAACAAAACCATTGAATGGAACCAGAGGTCCGCCACTTCGCCGAGGAGAGCGGCTCGCGCTTCGTCTGTACTGTCGTAATCCTTTGCCGCTACGATGACTTCAGTCGCCTCTTCACCCACTTTCTCCAAAATCTTGTTGAGCCCGGCCGCATACAAACTCGCCACATAGGAGTCGGCGGGGTCGGCGTTGCGGCGATCTTCCAGAGCCGCTTGCAGTGCGCAAAGTACATCACTCATGGTTTATCGTGCTCCAACACCCAACGTTCTCCCGAGGGTTCGTAAAAGAAACAGGAGGGTCTTCCTGTGTGGCAAGCGCCTTCGCCTATCTGATTGACCTTGAGCAGAATTGTGTCGCCATCGCAATCAAGCCGGATATCCACCAGCTCCTGAATGTTGCCCGAGGTCTCCCCCTTGCGCCAGAGTGCTCCGCGGGATCGTGACCAGTAGATAGCGCGGCGCTCCTGGAGGCACAGGGCGAGCGCTTCTGCATTCATCCAGGCGAGCATTAGCACCTCGCCGCTGGTGGCATCCTGTGCGATAGCCGGCAGAAGACCGTCAGCGTTCCACCGAGGCTCGATCGATTCATCGATGTGTGTATCAACTGTCATGGCAACAGTATGCCAGACCTAGCGCTTTACGCTTAGCAGTAGCGAGAGAGAAAGTACCCCGGCCCCCATTAATGAGGGCCAAATGGCGGTTGTGGTGAGCTGGTCGAGCACAATAGTACCCGCGCCTAGGGCGCCGAGAACGATGGGTACCGCCCGGGATTGAGGGGGCGCTGCAGGGGCGGGTGGAGGCGGTGTCTCGAGCGCCTTGAGAAGCAGTTCGGGGACTTTGGGCAGGGTCTCCAACCAGCTAGGCAGTTGCTCTTGCAGCCGCTTGAGCACATTTTGCGGGGCGTACCGATCAGCCAGCCAGCGCTCCAGAAAAGGTTTGGCGGTATCCCATAGATTGAGGTCGGGATAAAGCTGGCGACCCAAGCCTTCGATATTCAGCAGGGTCTTTTGCAGAAGTACCAGCTGGGGCTGTACCTCCATGTCGAAACGGCCCGCGGTTCGGAACAGAGACACCAGCATGTGCCCAAAAGAAATATCGGATAGCGGTCGCTCAAAAATCGGTTCACACAGGGTGCGCATCGCGGCTTCGAACTCACCGATAGGAGTTTCCGGCGGTACCCACCCACACTCGACGTGAAGCTTTGCAACGAGACGATAATCCTGCTGAAAGATAGCCAACAAATTTCGCGCCAGGTAATAGAGGTCTGATTCGTCCAGCTGGCCGACAATAGCACAATCCACCGCAATATAACGGGGGTCTTCGGGCGTGGTTGCGTCGACAAAAATATTCCCCGGGTGCATGTCAGCATGAAAAAAGCCATCTCGAAAAACCTGGGTAAAAAATGTCTCAACCCCTCGCTCGGCCAACAGCTTCAGGTTGACGCCTCTGTTGGTGAGCTCCTTCCTGTCGGAGACCGGCACCCCGTGAATTCGTTCGCTGACCATGACCTGCCGCGAGGTATGGGACCAGACGACCTGAGGCACGTAGACGAGCTCACTGCCTTGAAAGTTGCGTCGTAACTGAGAGGCGTTAGCCGCTTCGCGGCGCAGATCAAGCTCGCCCAAGATGGTTCTTTCATAGTCTGCAGCGACTTCCCGTGGGCGCAGCCGTCGGCCATCTTTAAACAATCGCCCCAGCCAAATGGCGAGAAAGTTGATGAGTTTGAGATCCTCTCGCACCACCTCTTCAATAGCGGGACGCAGGATTTTGACGACTACGGCTTCGCCGCCTTGGAGGGTGGCGGCGTGAACCTGTGCTACCGAGGCGGCCGCCAAGGGGGTGCTGTCAAAGCTTTCGAACAGGGTGTCAAGGGGTCGGCCTAGCTCAGATTCGATGATGGCGATAGCCTCGTCATTGGCGAAGGGCGGAACCTGGTCTTGAAGCTTTGCCAGTTCGTCGGCGATATCGTCTGGCAAGAGATCCCGACGAGTCGAGAGCAGCTGGCCGAACTTTATGAAGACGGGACCCAGTGCTTCGAGGGCTTCGCGTAACCGTTGGCCGCGGGGAATTGCAAGCGGCGAAGCCGGCAGCGGCCCGAGAACCTTGAGTAGTCGGGTGAGGGGCGCGCGGCGGGATTCAGGTAGCAGGGTATCAAGTCGCTGGCCTCGCACCGTTCGCAGCACGGTGACCACTCTGCCTATCATGGCTTTATTGCCCCCAGGCGTTTGGCCAACTTTTGAATCCGACCCTGCAGGCGGTCGACGCGCAGTCCTAGCTGCTCGATCTCGCTATAGAACGCGTCGAGTTCAGCCGCGGGGGGGGTTAGCCGTCCTTCCTCAAGGATAAATTCTGAAAGTTGGCGTCGCAGGCTTGAGCCGCTGGCCTTCCCCCACTGAAACAGCGCGCGCAGTAGCGAGGCGAGCTGGTGCCCAACGACATCTCCCAGCGCATCAACGAGAGGGGCTTCCCAATCCAAATCCATGGTGCTTAGGATTTGCTGCAGCGCAATCAGCGGTGCGGTATTACCGATGAGCTCGAGGTTACTGTTGATCAAGGTCGCTGCGGGATCCTCCGATACCGCAAGTGCCACAAAATCCTCGAGGGTGCCTCGCACCTGGGTGTCTGCTTTACGCTCTGAATAATGTGCGAGACGCAACTCCCCGGAGGGCTCTATGATGATGGTGATCGCAAGCGCGGGGGCGGTGCAATGAATGCCAATGACCGTGCCCTCAAGCTCAGCCAGCTCCCGCTGTGCGATGGGAGCCAGTGAGAGGCCCTTGTTGACGCTGGTCTCGATGGCGGCGAGCGCCGCGGTGATCACGGCGGGGTCATGACCCTGAGTCATGGTCAGGCCTTGATACCTTTGTGCACGGCGACAATGCCCCCGGTCATATTGTGATACTGACAGTTCACAAAGCCCGCGTCTTCCATCATCTCCAACAGCGTTTCCTGATCGGGGTGTTTTCGGATGGACTCAGCCAGATAGCGATAACTGTCCTCGTCGTTAGCGACCAGCTTGCCCATCAAGGGCAGGATCTTGAAAGAATACAAGTCGTAGGCATTTTCGAGGAGGGGATTGGTGGGCTTGGAAAACTCCAGCACAAGCAGGCGACCACCGGGCTTTAATACCCTCTCCATCGAGCGCAGCGCTTTGTCCTTGTCGGTCACGTTGCGAAGCCCGAAAGCAATGGTGATGCAGTCGATACTGTTATCGGGGAAAGGCAGCGCCTGCGCGTCACACTGCACGGTGTGGATGTTGCCGGATGCGCCTTTATCGATCAGCCGGTCCCGACCCACCCTTAGCATCGAGTCGTTGATATCGGCGAGGACAACTTGACCGCTGGGACCCACAAGGCGCGAGAACTTGGCGGCCAAGTCCCCCGTGCCCCCGGCGATATCCAAAATCGTTTGCCCTTCTCTTACCGCGCTCAATTCCAGAGTAAATCGTTTCCAGAGGCGATGAATGCCCGCTGACATCAGATCATTCATCAGGTCATAGCGGTTGGCTACGGAGTCGAAAACCCCGCGCACCAGCTTTTCTTTGTCGTCTCGAGGGACCTCGCGGTAGCCGAAGTGTGTGGTCTCGGCGTCTTCAACGTGATCTCGCTTGTTGTCGCTCATGGGTAGGGCTCGACTTAATAACAGCCGGGCATTGTAACCGAGCTGGGGACGGGTTTCTGTGTCTAAATCGCTGTCTAGCTTGCGCAGTCCCAGGCTATCTTGCGCGATGGTGCATCCGGCGTCGCCGTGGCCCCGAAGACTACAGGGCGTCAGGGTTGAAAATGCAGTACCTGAGTGTCGGGATCCCTCGACTTTCCTGCCTGAGCAAGCTGACTCAAATAGCGCTGCCAGTGACTATCACGGTGGTCGAGCAGGTCCCTCAGATAAGACCAGGTGTAGATGCCGCTGTCGTGGCCATCGTCAAAAATCAATTGAATGGCGTAGTGGCCGGCGGCTTTGATATCGGCGATGGCCACGTGTTTTTTTCCCACTTGCAAGACCTCCTGTCCCGGGCCGTGTCCGCGCACCTCCGCAGAGGGCGAGCAAACCCGAAGCAACTCGGCGCTCAATGATCCCTCTGTGCCGTCGGCGAAGCGCAGTTCAAGCTCTCGTCGGGTGCGGGAATAGTGGATGCGGTCAATATCGCTCATTGCTTAGGGAGTTCGAGGCCGCTTGAGTAACAGGGTGTCGATGGATTGTTGCGCTGTGACTGAGCGAGCGCGGGCCATGGCCGAGCGAGACTCAAACGGTCCCACATACACTCTGAACCAAAGTCCGTTGTCGCCCCGGGTCTCCTCGATGGTGGCGGTAAGACCGAGAAGAGCGAGTTCTCCCCGGCGGCGATCGGCATCCTTCTGCAGTCGAAACGAGCCCGCTTGCAGGAGGTATAAATCATTGTCAGTAGCATTCTCCGAAAGCGCCGCAGGTTCAACGTCGGAGGCTAAATCCAAATCCTGATTTGGGAGCACGGTGAAAAAGTCATAGCGAGGCTTGGGGTCTTCGCCCACGATGCCGGCATCGATTCCCTGATTCTGGCGGTCGATCCCGGGTAGCTCTTGAGGCGTTGACAGCCAGGCCATGCTGGCCACACCGATGAGCAGACCTGCAATGGCGCCGACAGCAAAGCCTTTAAGGTGATCCTGATTCAGGGATGGCGGGCCGGCAGTGGCTGTTTGCACTCGCTGATTTGTGCTGCGCGGCTTCGCCGGTCGCGCTTTACTTTTAGCCTTGGGCTGAGACCGAGGAGACGCCACCGTTACATGCTCTCAGGGGCGGAGACGCCGAGTAAATCGAGCCCATTCGCGATGACGATCCGGGTGGCTTCGGCGAGCGCAAGCCGCGCGGTGGACACATCGGGATGTGCCTGATCCAGCATCTTGTGCGCGTTATAAAAGCTGTGAAAATGGGCGGCGACGTCTCGTAAGAAGTTAGCGATGTCATGGGGCTCGAGTCTTTCTGCAGCGCTCGCGACCACCTCGGGGTATTTGGTAAGAATCAGGGCGAGCGCCAATTCTTCACTTTCCTTTAACGTGGCGAGGTGCTCCAACCCTGTTGCTGGAGTCCACCGCGCATCGATTTCCAGCGCTTTGCGCTTTACACTGGCCACCCGGGCGTGGGCGTACTGAATGTAATACACCGGGTTTTCATTGGATTGGGAGAGCGCCAGATCGATGTCAAAAGTTAGCTGAGAGGTCGCAGCGCGCGCGGCAAGAAAAAAGCGCGTGGCATCTCTGCCTACCCAGTCGATCAAATCGCGCAGCGTGACGTAACTGCCGGCGCGCTTTGACAGCTTCACTTCGGCGCCATCGCGCATGACGGTCACCATTTGGTGCAGCACATATTCGGG